>JAJYXS010000124.1 GCA_021801615.1 Actinomycetes bacterium | reverse complement strand
GGTCAGCGACGAGGAGGCGAAGACCAAGTTCCCCAAGGGCTTCAGGACCCTTCGGCCGTACCTGCGCATGACGCCGCAGCCGAACAAATAGGGGCGCGGCCCGTTCGGAGCCCTTCTACGGCGCCCGCCTCGTCGCCGACGAGGAGCCGATCCGGGACTCCGACGTCGGGCAGTCCACGACCGTCGGCGTCGTGGACCCGGGCGTCGTCATCTGCTCTTGAACACCGCCTGGCGGTAGTACGCGAGCTCTGCGACGCTCTCCTTCACGTCCTCCATCGCGCGGTGGCTGCCGTGCTTGTGCGGCGCGGCAGCGAGCACCTCCGGCAGCCACCGGCGCGCGAGCTCCTTCACCGTCGACACGTCGACCGACCGGTAGTGGAAGAACCGCTCGATCTCGGGGAGCTGCACGGCGAGGAACCGCCGGTCCATGCCGATGGAGTTGCCGCACAGCGGCACGGTCCCCGGCTCCGAGATGTGCGCCTCCAAGAAGGCGAGGGTCGTCTTGCCTGCCTCCTCGAGCGTCAGCGTCGACGCCTCGATCGCCGCGAGCAGGCCGGACTTGGTGTGCATCTCCCGCACCACGTCACTCATGGCGTCGAGCTTCTCGCGGCTGGTGGCGACGACGAGATCAGGACCTTCTGCCACGAGCGCGAGCTCGTCGTCGGTGAGCAGCGTCGCGATCTCCACGATCGCGTCCCTGGCGGGATCGAGCCCGGTCATCTCGAGGTCCATCCACGCCAGCATCTGGGTAACAGGCTACTGCCAGGCGCCTGCCGGGGATCCAGGCCCGAGGTGCGGCGCCGCGATCCGCAGCTCCGTTGACCTTGACGTCGAGCACCGCAGGCGAGGCCGACGGAGGCCGCCCACGAGGTCGCGGGCGAAGCTCGGCGGTACCATCCGCTTCGATGTCGCCAACGGTGTCCGTCCCGCTCCATCGTCTCGACGCGGGCCTCCCCGTGCCGTCGTACGCCAGACCGGGCGATGCGGGTGCGGACCTGTACGCGCGCAAGGACGTGCACCTCGCGGCCGGCGGCGGAAGAGCGCTCGTGCCCACCGGGGTCGTGGTCGCCATTCCCGAGGGCTACGCCGGCTTCGTCCAGCCGAGGAGCGGTCTCGCGCTCCACCACGGAGTGACCTGCCTCAACACTCCGGGCCTCATCGACCCCGGCTACCGCGGGGAGCTCGCAGTGCTCCTCGTGAACACCGACCCGAAGGAGGGCTACGAGGTGCGCCGAGGCGACCGTATTGCCCAGCTGGTCCTCCAGCCGGTCGTCCAGGCGGTGTTCGATCCCGTCGACGAGGACTCGCTCGCCCGGTCGACCCGCGGCGCCGGCGGGTTCGGGCACACCGGTCGATAGCCGGGTCCCCGGCGTGTGTCGATGCGGTGCTTCAGCCGCCCTGGACCGCTCGTGCGGGCGTGACGCGGGCATGAAGCTCGGCGGGCACGAAGCTCGGAGGGCACGAAGCTCGGAGGGCACGAAGCTCGGCGGGCACGAAGGTCGGTGGGCACGAAGCTCGGCGGGCACGAAGGTCGGTGGGCACGAAGCTCGGCGGGCATGAAGGTCGGTGGGCACGAAGCTCGGCGGGCATGACGCTCGAGGCGACGGTCCGCCAGTGTCACCACGCTTCGCTCCTGGGTCGGCGTCTCGCGCCTCGGATCCCGCTCACGAGATGGCCGCCCCGTTCTTCGGGGAGCGATCGCTCCCGTCGTGACCGCGGCAGGGCCGGCGGTCGACCCGAACCGGACCCTGCTGGAGCTTTCACCGCAGAGGACCGACGCGGTACAGTGAAGGCAGCACGCGGACGTGGCTCAGTTGGTAGAGCATCACCTTGCCAAGGTGAGGGTCGCGGGTTCGAGTCCCGTCGTCCGCTCCGAGTGAATTCCCTGATTGGGCGGGGTGTCAGGATGCGTCCGGCTCTGCGCTGCTCGAGGGGCCCTGTTCGCTGCTCGTGTCCGGTTCCCTGCGGCTGGGCCACTTTCTGGCTCGCATTGGCGCGGCTTGCCGTGAGCTGGCGAGCATGGACAGAGGCTGCCGATGCGGACCAGGAGACCTGGGACCGGAGGCCCACGCCGGAGAGAGCTCTCCTTGTCGCGGGACGTATCGTCTCACCATGGCACGACCCATGGCATCAGCCGCGGCTACGACTCCTGGGGACGTCACCGCTGCCGTTGTGCGGAGCTTCGTGGCGACGCCTGACGAGCGGCTCCGGTTCTTGCTCGAACGGATGGTCCGGCACCTTCACGAATTCATCGAGGAGACGCAGCTCACCCAGGACGAGTGGGCCGCCGCGATCGAGTTCCTCACTGCAACGGGCAAGGCGTGCACGCCGATCCGCCAGGAATTCGTCTTGTTGTCGGACACGCTCGGGGTGTCGATGCTCGTCGATCTTCTCGCCAATCGGGGAACAGAGACGGCGACCGAGTCGACCGTCCTCGGGCCGTTCTACGTGCCGGGATCCTGCACCCGCCAGATGGGTGAGTCGATTGCTGAGCGTGACGGGTACGGCGATCCTGCGTTCGTGTCGGGCACGGTAAAGAGCACGGCCGGCCGGCCGATTGATGGTGCCGCCCTCGACGTCTGGCAGAACGCAAGCAACGGCAAGTACGCGGTCCAAGACGATCAGCAGCCGGAGCAGAACCTGCGAGGGAAGTTTCACACCGGGCCTGACGGCCGCTTCTGGTTCTGGGCCGTTCGTCCGACCGACTATCGCATCGCCGACGACGGGCCGGTCGGGCGAATGCTGGCGGCAACGGGACGGCATCCGTGGCGTCCGGCCCACATCCACCTCAAGGTGTCGGCCCTCGGCTACCGACCCGTCACGACTCACCTGTTCGACGACGAAAGCCCGTACCTCACGACTGACGCGGTCTTCGCTGTCAAACCGTCACTGGTGTGCCACTTCGAGCGTCACGAGCCTGACGAACCCGGCGCGCCGGTCGGCTGCTCACGGACCTGGTTCAGCCTCGAGCACGACCTCGTCTTGGCCGAGGAGGCGTAGACGCGGCGTAGACCAGACGACGGAGAACAGGCGGCCCCCCGTCAACCCCGAAGCGGCGCGCCATCGGACGAACGAGCGGCTCTGGGTGCCGCGATCGCACTCTGCGGATGGCGTGGGCTTCCGCCAGCGCGGTGCTCGTGCCGGCGAACGCCATTGGGCTCGACGAGAAGAAGGAGGTCACCGGGCTGCACTTCGGGGTCGTCGGCAACACCGAGAGACATGTACGAGCCACGCACCACACCAAGAACGAGCTCGCGTCTCTCCCCCCGAATGGCGCTGAGCGAGCGGGTCGGCTCTTCGGCGCCGACGACGTGCTCGACCAAGCGATGCCCTTCACCTCGGACGAGGTGCATCAGCAGGTCGCTCGCGTGGGGAGCCTCGAGCCCCTTTGCGACCGTGTGCCCGGTCAGGTCGTCGGGAGAGAGCACCTGGAGGACCCCGAGGTCCTTCAGTGCGGGAATGAGACGGTGAGAGCTCACGAGAGCGGTGACGGGCACGTCCGGGGCTTCCTGTCGGACCAGTACGGCGATGACGAGGACGTCCCCGTCGTCGTCGGCAGCGATCAGGATGCGCGAAGCCCCGCGGGGACGTCCGCGTGCGAGCACGTGCTCGTCGCTGGGGTCCCCTTTGATCAGATGAACGTGGTGGGGGACGCTCGCGGGGTCGACGTCGGCGACAAGGACGATTGCATTGTCCGCGGACTCGAGCTCCTCCAGCACCACGGGTATCGCGGGATGCATGCCAAGGACGAGAATGTACGAGCCGTCGGGGAACCTGGGTACGATCTCCAAGAGCCTTCTCACTCCTTTCGCTACTGCCGATCCGGTGATGAGTGCGAACGCACCTGCCAGCAGGGGGATCGTCGTCAGCATCACCACGGACGCGACGAGCCGCCCGGAAGGGTTCTTCGGGGTCACTGTCCCGTAGCCGACGGTCGTCGCGGTGGTGATCGCCCAATACCAGCCGGTGGTCAGGGGCAGATGCTGGGTTGCAGCAAAGATCGCGCCTCCCGAGATGATGCAGAAGAGTGCGGCACCGATCAGGAGCAGCGCTGGTCGACCAGGCTTGATGTTGAGCAGCTTGGCGAGAAAGATCGGCATGGGTCTCCCTTGTGTGGCGGCACGGTAGCCGTTCTTCCGGACGTATGGAGCGCGGGAGGTCGCGCCCGACGTCAGGTTTGTCGTCACCGGCTGAGCTCGTGGGACCATTGGCCAGGATCGGTCCTCCGAACTGCACCGCCGCGTCGTCGAGGTGGCAGAGCTTTGGTGCGGGCTTACGCCGGCACGGGCATTCGGCACTATTCGAAGTCCACGCCATGTGGGATAGACGCTTGCCTTCCTCGTCTCGTGGGCGTGCTGCCCGTGCGTCGAGAGCCGTGCCCGATCGTGCGTGTGCGTCGTGACGAGGGAGGGAAGGAAGATGCGCGTGCAATAGGAAAGGACACGAGATCGCTCCGACAGCCATCGAGCATGGACCGAGGTATCGAGCGGCTCTAATCGGAGCCGCCCGCGCGAGAGACGAGTCGATCGCGGGGGCGCCAGGTGGATCGGGCTCAACGCGACGTTGCCACGAACGTGGCCGTCCCTGCGCTGTGTCCGTCGGTCGCTGCGAGCCTCCAGCCGGTTCGCGCGAGGGCGCGTGCGAAATATCGCTCGTCGAAGCCGAGCTCGAGCCAGCCGTAGCGGCGGGTCGACCACAGCGAAAGTCCATCGAGGCGAAGACCCCAAGGGTATGGGAGGAGGTCGATCGGTTCTGCGCCCATGACGAGAACGCCTGAGGTCCGAACGACGTCGTGCAGGCGCTCCAACATCGAAATGTGATCCGCGCAGTGATGAAAGGACTCGTAGAAGACGGCTGCGTCGTACGGACCACCGCCTGGGTCGCGGGCGAAGGAGAGCATGTCGGCCCTGACGACGTGAGCCTCCGGAACGCGGCGCTCGATCAGGCGGCAGAAGCCTTCATCGACTTCGACCACGGTCACGTCATGGCCCATCATGACCAGATCGGACGTGAGGTTGCCCCATCCGGCGCCGAATTCCACGACGCGTGCGGGAGCGGGGAGCCCCAGCGCCTTGATCAGCGCGCCGCGCGCCAAGAGGTCGTCGCCGACGATCGTGGCCGACCCCGTGGTGAAGGGGTATGGGCGGAGCACTGCAGCGTCGAAGTCGAAAGGGGAGGACTCGTGCTCGACCGCGTAGTCGTCACGTCCCGATACTGCGCGATACAGGTCGAACACCCAGGCGCGGTACGCGTCCGAGAACGGGTCGGTCGGCCACGGAGGGGGCACCATACGCACCCCGAGGAGGTAGCTGCGACCCTCGTCCTCTGACGTCTCGAATCGGCGGGCGGCCTCGGACAGGATGGTGTCCAGGTCAGCGAGGTCGACGGCCGTGGTTCTGGCATCTCGTCGCCTCATCCTCACCCAGCGTCGCGCGGGCTCGGGGACAGCGTACAGCGCGACGCGCGCCGCCTCGTGCACGAGCGACGGCGTCAGTTCGGATCGGGAGCGCGTGGAGGGATCTCGTGACGACACAGTGCCTGGTGCCGCCAGTATGGCACGGAGGGTCTCGTGTTTCTCGGCACGCGGAGCGCACCGTGCGCGACCCGACCGATACCGATCGCCCGAAGCGACGGTTTGTAGACACCTGCGCGCGGGGGATGCCAACAGTTGTCACACCCCCGATCAATACTGAGCGGTGATGAACTTGGCTGAGTGGGCTGAGCTGAGTGGGCTGAGGCCCAAGGCATCCATCCCCAGACCGCCTATCGGTGGTTCCGGCAGGGCCGGTTGCCGGTACCCGCACAGCGGGTGGGTGGGCTCATCATGGTGGGGGACCTCTCCGGCGAGGATCGGGCGCCCACCGGCAGAACTGCGGTCTGTGCCCGTGTGTCCTCGGCTGACCAGAAGGCCGACCTCGACGCCAAGGTGGCGAGGGTCACCGCCTTGGCCGCCTCCAACGGGCGCTCGGTTGAAGGTGGTGACCGAGATCGGCTCCGCGCTCAACGGAAAGCAGAGGAAGTTCTTGAAGCTCCTTTCGGACCCCACGGTGACCACCATCGTCGTCGAACACCAGGACCGCTTCGCCAGGTTCGGGGCAGAGTACGTGGCCGGTGCCCTGGATGCCGGGAATCGCCGCATGGTGATCCTCGATGATGCAGAAGTTGACGACGACCTGGTGCAGGACATGACCGAACTGATGACCTCGCTCTGCGCCCGCCTCTACGGCCGGCGTTCGGAGCGCACCGGGCGGCCAAGGCCATCGAGGTAGCCACCGCAAGCGCAGGTCAGGTGGTGAGCGCCATGGTTGAGCCGGTGCTGGCGGCCGAGGCAGCGCCCTCCAAGAGGCGCTCCCCCAGAGAGAAGTTCACCATCTCCGAGGGGTGGATCGCTCGTGGGTTCTCCTTCGAGGTGACATGGCCCACGGCCCCCGAGGCAGCCGACCGGGTCCGCTCGCATTTCGGTGCCCGCCGCTTCGCCTACAACTGGGCGCTCGGCCAGGTGAAGGCCGACATGGACGCCAAGGCGCTCGACCCCACCCACGAGTCGCT
>JAJYXS010000221.1 GCA_021801615.1 Actinomycetes bacterium | reverse complement strand
CCGGGTACGGCGCCTGCCTCGACTACTGCGACGCCGAGACGAGCTGGCTCGTCCCCGCGACGCTCGAGCGCGTGCATCTGCCCGACGTCACTGCCTCGCCCGCTGGGTTCTGGCTCGCCGAGCCGGACAGGGCGGCCCTGAGGGCGACGTTGCGCCGAGCGGTCGAAGAGGGCGCCCTGCGCCGCTCCAAGGGCGCCGCAGGGCGCAGACGTATCGAAGGTGGGTACACCATCCAACACGCCGCCGCCTACGCCCGCGGGCGCCTCGCATCGCTCGCCCAGGGACACGGCCGCCACGATGCCGCTTCGAAGGACCGTGTCGATGCCCTGTCCAAGCTCACCGCGACCGGCTTCCAGAAGGTCAACGACGTCCTCGCCGACCTGAGAAGCGAGCTCGCGACGCTCAAGGTCGAGGCCTCGGTCCTGAGAGACGGCACGGTCGCCCTTCCGCCACAGCTCGTCGTCCAAGGACGAGCCGGTCGGCCGGTCATCGGGTTCAGAGACGCTCACGACCTCGAGGAGGGGTACGCGGACTTCGAGGACGTCTTCCGGGCACCCGAGGCGACGATCCGGCGCCTCCAGCGCGTCTACCTCCCGCTGCTCGAGGCGCGCGCGCCGGTCTTCGACTTCGGCTGCGGACGTGGCGAGATGCTCGAGCTGCTGAGGGAATCGGGCGTCGAGGCCTACGGCGTGGACGCCGACGCGTCGATGGCCGAGCGGGCCAAGGCCAAGGGACTCGACGTCGAGTGCGACGACGCGCTCGCCCACTTGGCCAAGCTCCCAGAAGGCTCCCTCGGCGCCGTGTTCTCGGCCCAAGTCGTCGAGCACCTCCGAGGGCCTGACGTCGAGGCGTTCTTCGTCCAGGCTCGTAGAGCGCTTCGGGAGGGGGGCGTCCTCGTCGCCGAAACGGTGAACCCTCACTGCGCCTTCGCCCGCAAGAACTTCTGGATCGACCTCACCCACCGGCACCAGGTCTTCCCGGAGGTCGCGGTGCTCCTGTGCCGTCATGCGCGGTTCAAGGAGGCAACGGTGCTCTTCCCCCAGGGATCCGGCGAGCTGGCCGAGGACCTGCTCACCTGCTTGGACTACGCCGTCGTCGCGACTCGATAGGCCTCTGTGGCGGGACGAGCTTCAGGTCATGCGCCCTGGCGCCGATAACCAGTTTGCGGCCAGGACGGCGGCGGTGTGCCCGCGAGGAGATAGCGGGATGGAACGTCCCTCGTCGTCCGGAGCGACTCGTGAACCTGCGACAGCGGATGGGGCTCTTCGGGGTTCCGGCCATCGTCATCGCCATCGTGGTGATGCTCGTTGTGCCGATCCCGACCGTCTTGCTCGACATCATGATCACGCTCAATCTGAGCTTCGCGTTGGTGGTCCTCCTCACCACCATGCACGTGCGCAAGCCCAAGGACTTCTCCACCTTCCCCACGCTCCTCCTCGTCGCGACGCTGTTCCGGCTCGCCTTGAACGTGAGCGTCACGAGGATGGTGCTCCTCCACGGCTACGCGGGCTCCGTCGTGAACGCGTTCGGCAACTTCGTCGTCGGTGGGCAGATCGTCGTCGGCCTCGTCATCTTCCTGATCCTGATCGTGATCCAGTTCGTCGTCGTGACCGCCGGCGCGGGGCGCGTCTCGGAGGTGGCTGCCCGGTTCTCCTTGGACGCCATGACGCCGAAGCTGGTGGCGATCGACGGTGACCTGAGCGCAGGCCTCATCGATCGAGAGGAGGCGATCAGGCGCCGCAAGGAGATCGACAACGCCTCGGAGTTCTACGGGTCGATGGACGGCGCGTCCAAGTTCGTGCGAGGCGATGCGGTGGCCGCGCTCGTGATCGTGCTCGTCAACCTGATCGGAGGTTTCGCCGTCGGGGTGATCGAGCACCACGACTCGGTCAGCCAGGCGATCCATACGTACTCGATCCTGTCGGTTGGTGACGGGCTCGTCTCCCAGATCCCCGCCCTCCTCCTCTCGATCTCCACCGGCATCATCGTCACGCGCACCGCGACGACCGACGAGGACTTCGGCTACGACGTCGCCACCCAGTTCGGCAACCAACCAAGGGCGGTGCAGATCGCGGGCATCGCGGTGCTCCTCATGGGCCTCGTACCGGGGCTCCCCCATGTCCCGTTCTTGATCGTCGGCGCTCTGCTGCTCCTCTTCGCCGGCAGGATCATCAAAGTGGCGAGCACCCACAGCGAAAAGGAGAGGGCGGAGCGCGAGCAGGCCGAGCTCCCCGTGGAGCCCGACAGCCCTCACGCGCTCGCCGCCGAGATCAAGGTGGAGCCCTTGCAGCTCGAGATCGCGCCCAATCTGGCGCCGCTCGTCGACGAGACGAGAGGAGGCGACCTTCTCGCGCGCATCCGTGCCATGCGACGCAAGCTTGCTTACGAGAAGGGGATCTTGGTGCCCAAGGTTCGCACGCGCGACGACGTCCAGCTCGACCCCGGGGCCTACGTGATCCGGGTCAACGGCGTCGAAGCCGGCCGCGGGGTGGCTCCGCCGGGCAGGATGCTCGCGATCGGGATCGGGATCGACACGCTTCCCGGAGAGGCTACGACCGAGCCCGTGTTCAACCTGCCAGCCAAGTGGATCCCCAGTGACATGCGGACGGACGCCCTGGGTCTCTCAGGGATCACCGTGGTCGACCGCGCCTCGGCGATCGTCACCCATCTCGGCGACGTCGCCTCGAAGCACGCCGGAGAGCTGCTCTCCATGCAGCAGGTCCAGACCTTCCTCGACGTCTGCAAAGCATCCGACAAGGTCGCGGTCGACGAGATGGCGGCTGCCCAAGTCACGGTGTCCGACCTCCACCGCGTGCTGGTCTCGCTGCTCGACCAGGGGGTGCCCATCTCCGACATGGTGCGCATCGTCGAGGCCGTCACCGAGAGGGCGCGCGACGTCAAGGTCCACGAAGCCATGGTCGAGGCGGCGCGCCGCGCGCTCGGGCCGGCGATCTCGGCGCAGTACGCGCGAGACGGCGTGCTCCCGGTCGTCACGCTCGACGTGGCGTTCGAACGCCAGCTCGCAGCAGGGGTCCGGGTCGCAGGTGGAGACTCGGAGCTCGTCGTCGAACCATCCGTCGCCGAGCACCTCGTGGGTCGCGCCCGTGCGCTGTTCGAGCAGGCAGCGCGCGAGGGGAAGGAGCCTGTGCTCCTCGTCGCGGGTCCGCTCAGACCAGCGCTCCAGCGGCTCTTCGCGGCTGCGCTCCGACAGATGGCCGTCCTCTCCGTCGACGAGGTGTCGAAGAACATGCGGATCGAGCGCGTGGGGGTGGTGAGCGGTGCTGCAGTCGTTGCAGCGTGACGAGACCAAGGCAAAGCTCCGCCAAGTGGTCTGCAGCGGCCGTGACCGCGAGCGGGCGATGCGTGAGGTGATGCGCAGCTACGACCCGTGGCAGATCGTCTCGGCCGAGCCCGGCCTCGTCGGCGGGATCCTCGGGTTCTTCCAGCACGAAGGGCTCGTGATCACCGTCGACGAGTCCGCGCGACCCCCCTCCGAGCCGGCGTCTTCAAAGTTGGTCGAAACGTTCTTGCGGGAAGCCCGAGACGATGTGGTGCTCGGGAGCACGCGAGTCGGCCCGCCTGCCGCCGCTGCGAACACGTCTTTCAGCCAGGTCCTCGACGAGGTGGTGAGCTCCTTGGGCGAGGAACCCGGGGAGTACCGCCCAGGCCCGTCATACGTACGAGCCAAGGCCACGGCTGCGACACGTGCCCTCCCGCCCCGAGCCTTACCGATAGGACACGACGTCCCTGTCCGGTGGGCGACGGCTTGCGAGACGGCGCGCTCGTGCGGCGTTCCTGACGCCCTCATCCCTTCGGAGGTCCCCGACGGCGAGCCCCCCCAGCTCCAGAGCGTGTTCAGTCGCCTCCCCGCACCTCCGCCGCTGCCCCGGACGAGCGGCGGGCTCGTGGCCGTCGTCGGCTCCTCCTTGCGAAGCGACGGCCCGCTTCTCGGGCTTCTCGAGGTCTCCAGCTCGGTGCGCCCGACCGCGCAGGCGATCGCCAGGACGCTCGAGTGCGACGCCGGGGACATCGCGGTCGTCTGCACGCGGATGCCCGACCAAGCGGTCTCCCCGGGTTTGCTCGCACGCAGCCCGGCAGAAGTGGCGTCCTTCGCCCCCGGGTGGCGCAGGGACAAGGTCGGCGTCGCCTCGGTCTACGCACCGGCACTCGGCGAGGACCAGCGCTGGGCCCGCGAAGTGCTGAGGGCCATGCGCCCGTCGTCCGTCGTCGCCGTCGTCTCGGCGATCACGAAGCCCGAGGACGTCGCGAGATGGGTGCGGGCGATCGGCGGCGCCGACGCGCTCGCGCTCGTCGACGTCCGGCGAACCTGCACGCCCGGAGCAGTGCTGTCAATCGGGATCCCCGTGCTCAGCCTCGATGGCGAGTCGGCGACGCCGTCGTGCTGGGCAGGGGTGTGCGCGGCGAGCTCGTCCTGATGGGCGTCCGGCGACCCGAGCTCGTGCTGGCGGCGGCGATCGCGGTCTCGCTCCCGATGCTGCCGTCCTTCGTGAGCGGGGCGATCAGCCCGCCAGCCATCTTGCTGCGCTTCGCGATCGCACTCGCCTTGTGCTGGGCCCTCGGAGCAGTGATCGAGCGGGTCTACGACTCCTACGCGCGCCAGGCGCGCAACACCGCGATCAGAAAGCAGCTCGAAGAGGCGCGTCGTCGTCACGAGGACGAGTGAGCGGGGACTGGGCGTCGCACAGGCCGCCCTGTGTGCCGGCCGCCGCCGTATTGGAGGCGACGAGCGCCTCCCAGAGCTCCCTGCGGTACACCCGAAGTCCGGGTGCGTCGATGCCGAGACGGACGCAGCTCCTCGCCAGGCGGATCAAGGCGAGGCGTAGCTGCGCGCCGACCGCCTCCCCGCCGAGGGTCAGGCATGGGTGACCGCGCTCGGTCGGTCCGACGCCCAGCTCGAGTCCTTCACCGACCTTGGCCACTTGCCCAGGGCGGCAGAGGAACGAGAACGTCGCGTGCGTCTCCACCGAGAGATGGCCGCGATTGGCGACCTCGATACGCACCTCGTGGTCGTCCACCCATGCCCGGATCGGAGCGCCGACCTCGAGGCGGAGCTCCTCGGCGGACAGCGCCGTCGCGCCGAGGAGGACCGAAGGGGTGATCCTCCCCCCTGCGATCCTCAGCCACACCGTCTGATGCGTCGCCCGGAGGAAGCAGATGTCGATATCGCCCTCGACGTAGATCGATTCGCCGGGACGGCGGTTCAGGACGAGCACGAAGAGGAGTCCTTCCCGTCGGCGTGCCCATCGGGGCTCTCGGGCGTCCAGCGGGCGCTCCCGGCATCCACCGGCACCATGAAGCCGAACCCGCAGTCGTCCTCGAGCACCACCTGGGAGGCGAGGTGGAGCGTGCGGTTGATCACGATGGGCGCACGCAGGTTCACGACGGGAGAAGGCACGTCACGCCTGCGCACGATCACGAGGGTCTGGATCTCCGAGGGATCCGCCACTTCACCGAGCCGGAGCTCTACCACGTCACGCTCGGGCACGATGTAGACGTAGTCGGCGAAGACGAGCCCCGGGGGCACGACGACGAAATTCAGCCCGGGCACGTCGAGCGACACCAGGGACGCGAAGGGCTCGTAGTGCGGCCCTAGGGGTCTCACGACATAGCGACGGGAGCGCTCGAACGCGACGATGGGACGAACGAAGGAGAGCACCGTTCCGCCAGGCGCCCCGTCTGCGTGCTCCGTGCCTGCGTGCTCCTCGAGCGACGGGCTGTTCGGTGAGGTCTCGACGGCCATCTTCTCCTCCTACAAATACGTGAGCAGCGACACTTCGTTCAGCTGCGAGGTGACGTACAGCGCGGCTTTGTACGCGGTCTGCTGCGCCTGCAGGTTCGTGATCGCCTGGGCCATTGTCACGTCCTGGGCCGCCGAGAGCTCCTGCTCGAACGATGTGACGGCCGCAGACGCCTGCTCGGCGAACCCCTGGATCGCCTGCTGATCGGCCCCGAGCTGCCCCGCCTGGGCTTCCACCTTGCTCATGGCGGTCTCAAGCGAGCTGAGCCCTGTGGTCGCGGCCTTGGAGACCGATGCGGATGTTCCCTTTGCCAAGTCGGCGGCGATCGTGGCGAGGATCCCTGTCTTGCCGAGGAGACCTGTCGGCCCTGTCGGGCCGAAGACCGCGGGTCCCGTGACCGACACGGCGACTTGGGTCGCGGGGGCCACCGTCCGCGTCGGCGCCGTGCCGGCGCCGACGTAGGTGCCTGTCGGCCCGTACGCCCGCCTGGGTGTACCGGTCCCCGAGAAGATCGCCTGGCCGGCGTAGAGGGTGTTGGCGAGGTCGATCAGCTGGGTCCGGGCGCTTTCGACCGCCGTCGTGACGCCGGCCACCGTCGCTTGGCTCCCCGTCGTCTGATCACCGGTGAGCCCTTCGAGTGTGCTCACCACCTGCTGGAGGACGCGCATCACCGAGCCCGCCGTCGCGTTCGCCAGCGACAGCCGGCTCGCCCCGTCCTGGGCGTTCGCGGAATACTGCCGGGCACGGGACACCGCGGCCTCGAGCTGCAAGATGTCTGCAGCCTGTGCGGGGTTGTCCGACGGCAGGTTCACCACTCGCCCCGTCGCGATCTGTGTCTCGGAGGTCGCGATCTGCACCTGGTCGGAGCCCAG
>JAJYXS010000183.1 GCA_021801615.1 Actinomycetes bacterium | reverse complement strand
CCTCTTCGAGGGGATCGACCTCGGCACGGTCACCACGTCGATGACGATCAACTCGTCTGCCGCGCCTGTCATGGCCATGTACGTCGCCCTCGCCGACGAGACCCGAGTGCCCCGACCGGCGCTCGGCGGGACCATTCAGAACGACATCTTGAAGGAGTACCAGGCGCAAAAGGAGTACGTCTTCCCGCCGCGCCCCTCGGTGCGCCTCGTGACCGACCTCATCCGTTTCGCGTCGGCAGAGCTTCCGCGCTGGCACCCCGTCTCCGTCTCCGGCTACCACATCCGCGAAGCCGGGTCCACCGCCGTCCAGGAGCTCGCCTTCACGCTCGCGAACGGGTTCGCGTACATCGAGGCGGCCATCGCCGCGGGGCTCGCCATCGACGACTTCGCACCTCGTCTCAGCTTCTTCTTCAACGCGCACATCGACTTCTTCGAAGAGATCGCGAAGTACCGGGCCGCGCGACGGATCTACGCCCGGTGGCTGCGCGACCGCTACGGCGCCAGCGACCCGCGCTCGATGGCGTTGCGGTTCCACACCCAGACCGCGGGCGTCTCGCTCACCGCCCAGCAGCCCGAGGTGAACCTGGCGAGGGTGGCGATCGAGGCGCTCGCCGCAGTGCTCGGCGGGACCCAGAGCCTCCACACCGACGCCTACGACGAAGCGCTCGCGCTGCCGACCGAGAAGGCGGCCAGACTGGCCCTCCGCACCCAGCAGGTCATCGCCGAGGAGACGGGCGTGGTCCACGTCGCGGACCCGCTCGGGGGTTCATGGTTCCTCGAGGAGCTCACCGACGAGCTCGAACGGAGAGCCGAGGCGGTGTTCTCCCATCTCCTCGAGGAAGGCTCGGGCTCGATGCTCGAGGGGGTCCTCGCCTGCATCGAAGACGGGTGGTTCTGCACGGAGATCGCGGACGCCGCCTACAGGTTCTCCTCGAAGCTCGCGTCGGGGCAGTGGGTACAGGTGGGCGTGAACGGCTACAAGGAGGGAGACGACCGCGAGACCCCCATCCTCTACGTCGACCCTGCGGTCGAGCAGCGCCAGCTCGAGCGGCTCGCCGCCGTGAAGCAGGCGCGCGACGACGATGCGGTCCGACGGTGCCTCGAGCGCCTCGCGCAGGAGGCCGCCGACCCCACGGCAAACCTGATGCCCGGGCTCATCGACGCCGCGAAGGCCCGCGTCACGCTGGGCGAGACGATGCACGCGCTCGAGTCGGTGTTCGGCACGTGGATCGAGCGGTCCGTGGCGTGAGCGGCCCCGTGCCCGCAGGCGCTTCGAGCGAGCCGCCCCTGCGGGTCCTGCTCGCCAAGGTGGGCCTGGACGGCCACGACCGCGGGCTCAGGCTCGTGGCGCGCGTGCTGCGAGACCACGGCTTCGAGGTGGTCTTCGCCGGGCTCCGCCAGACCCCGGAGTCCATCGCCGCGGCGGTCGTCCAAGAGGACGTGGACGTCGTGGGGGTGTCGATGCACAACGGGGCGCACCTCACGCTCGCCCCCGCCGTCGTCGGCGCGCTGCGGCGCGCGGGGCTCGAGACGCCGGTCGTCGTGGGCGGCATCGTCCCGGACGTCGACGTTGCACGCCTCGAAGACGCCGGCATCGCGGCGGTCCTGGGCCCTGGCGCCTCGAACGACGAGGTCGTGGCGGCCGTGCGGAGCGCCGCTGGCCGCGCGGCCTGAAGACTGCCGCGCCGACCCACGGCCCGCCGACCGCAGCCTGCCGGCCGGGAGCCGCCGAGCGGAGCCCGCCGAGCGCAGCCCGCCGAGCGGGAACGCGGACCGGGAACGCCGGCCGCTGCGCGCCGACCGGTGGGCGTCCTGCCCAAGAGGTATCATCGCCGCGGGGATGGGAGGAAACGGGTGGGTCGGAGATCTCGCCGCTTCCTGGGAAGACGAACCTGCCGCCACCGGTGCGGCACCGGCGAGGAGGGTATCGGCCTCCTCGAGGTCGTCGTCGCGTTCGCGGTGCTCATGGCCGTCCTCGTGCCGACGGCGATCATTCTCCAGACCGCCACCACCGAGGCCTCCACAGCGCGCCAGCGGCTGACCGCGCTCTCGCTGGCCGAGCAGTGCGTCGAGAAGCTCGCCAACACAGGCCCCCCCGTCGCGGACGGCGTGCCGGAGACCGGCACGGCCATCTCGGAGAACACACACTGCATCGGCTCGACACCGGTGGTCGAGTCGACAATGACCTACACAGTGCACGCCGAGTTCACCTGGACGACGGCGGAGGGGACACACCCGGACCTGTGCACGTCCGGGTCGGTGCCGAGCGTGCTGGCGCTGCACGTGTGGGTGACCTGGCGCAGAACACAGCGGATCGACGACGCGACGATCATCGACTACCCGCCGCCGGGGCTCCCGACCGACGGCTTCCTCGCCGTGCAGGTGAACGGCGACCCTCCTGGCAGCCCGCCAGCCGACGCGACCGGCGTCGCATGGGCGACACGGGTCCAGCGCGTCCCGGTCACCTTGACGACGACAGGGTACGTCGCGACGCTCCATCCGGACAGCTACGGGTGCGTCTTCCAGCAGGTGCCGCCTGGCACCTACACCGTGTCGCTCGCCGACCCCCAGTCCGGCGGGGTCCCGGCCACACCGTCGTGGACCGCGAACGCCGACGAGACGACCTCGCCGAGCCAGTCCTCTCTGGTCGTGAACGTCGGCCTGGTGACGCTCGCGACCTTCCAGTACGACGAGGGGTCGTTCGTCTCCCTGTCGTACCCGACCTCCAGCGCGACCGACGGTGGCGTCTCCTGCCCGGCGGCTGGTTCGATCCGCTGCATCGTCTTCGGCCAGGCGCCCGCGTCCGCGGCCGATCCCGGCGCCACACCCGTCGCGCAGCTCTCTGTCCGCACCACCAGCGGCTGGACCGTGGCGCGCCCGCAGGGCGCCGTCCGGCTGGTCGCCGCAGCCTGCGCAGGCACCGTCCGCTGCGTCGTGGTCGGCTACGGGAAGTCCGGCAGCTCCTACGCAGGGGCGATCACCACCACGCCGATCTCCTCTGGGACACCGATCGCCTTCACGCCGAGCACAGTGCCCTCGGGCGTCAGCACGCTGAGCGCGGTGGTCTGCCCGTCTTCCACGACGTGCTACGCGACGGGGAGCGGCTCGAACGGCGCGGTCATCCTGTCCGGCACCCTGAGCACATCATCCGCGTCGTGGGTCTCGGACTCCCTGCCCTCGGGGGTCGCCCGCATCACCGACCTCGCCTGCCCCGCGACCTCGACGTGCTACGCGACGACCTCTCGAGGAGGCGTGCTCTCGCTCTCCTCCAAGACGACCTGGGTCGCCGACACAGTCCCTGCCACAGCCACGGACGCGCCGAGCGCACTGGAGGCGATCTCCTGCACGTCCACCACGAGCTGCTACGCGGTCGGCACGCGCAAGTCCTCGGGCGCCTCGGAGCTCTCGCTCACACCCCTCCTGCCCACCAACTGGGTGCAGGACACCGCACCTACGACACTCGTGTCCCTCTCGGGGCTCGTCTGCAGGCCCGCCTCTTCGGGCGTCTCCTGCTACGCCGATGGCTCGCGCACCACAGGGGGGTCGTCGTACGGCGCCATCGCGTCCTTGTCGTCTCCGACGACCTGGCAGCTCGACGCCCCCTCCGGCGAGGGGTCGATCCGAGCGCTCACATGCCCGAGCGCGACCGCGTGCGCCGCGATCGCCACCACGACCTCCGGCACCCCCGCGCTGCTCTGGAGCACCGGCACCAGCACCTTCACCTCCGAGCCGCTCCCGGCGGACGTCGCGAGGGTCGCCGGCCTCACCTGCCCGGGGACGACGCAGTGCTTCGCCTGGGGGACGGCTTCGTCCGCGTCGGGAGCGACCGCCGCGATCGTCTCGGGCGCGGCCGCGACATGGAACCTCGACACGCTCCCCGAAAGCCCGGTCACCATCTCGCAGATCGCGTGCGGCGGCGGGAGCTGCGAGGCGCCGGGCGCCTCGGTGAGCGGCGCCACGTTCCTCGAGGGCACCCCGACATCGACCAGCTGGGCCGCCGCGTCCCCCTCGGGAATCGAGGGCCTCGTCGTGACTGGCGTTCCCGTCGCCGTCACAAGCTCGGGGCTCGAGACAGTCCGCCCGCTCGAGGTCTCGGTGCCCGCGTCCACAGCGGTCGTCGCGCGCATCGGCCCGCTGTTCCCCTTCCAGAGCGGCTACTCGGTCGCCGCGACCACCTGCGCACCCCTCACGCCGGCGGTGATGACCACCTCGCTCCCGGGCGCGACCGCCAGCGCGACGGTGCCCATGGGGCTTCTCTCGATCCGCGTGACCGACGCGAGCGGAGACCCCGACACAGGGGCCACGATCACTGCGGCCCCCTCGTGCGCCAGCACGCTCTCGGCGCCTCCGGGCAAGACCAACCCGGCGTCGTACACGCTGCCAACGACCGGACCGCTCGGGCTGAGCCAGATCGCCCTCCCCTACGGGACCTACACGCTGAGCGTGACCTACTCGGGGCACACCTGGAAGGGAACGGTCGCCGTCACAGCCACCTCCCTCATCCTGACACCGGTCACACACCCGGTCTCGCGCCCGGTCTCGACACCCGTCCCGGTGGTCGTGACATGAGACGTCGACATCGCTCGGCTGGTCCGGATCACTTGGCTGGTCCCGATCGCCCGGGCCGCGCCGACGCCGGCTTCACCTTGGTGGAGACGATGGTGGTGCTCGCGGTGATGGCCGTGCTGCTTGCGATCACCGTCCCGATCGTCTCGACGCTGGTGCAGGCGTCGGGCCACGTCACGAACACGTACTCGAACGTCGACGAGCAGCTCGTGCTGTCGACGAACCTTCAGCGGCTGCTGCGAGCGGCGGTCGCGCCAGCGCCCAGCTACTACACAGGCGACAAGCCCGTCGACCCCCCTGTCACGCCGTTCGTGCCCGGGAAGGTCGGCCCGACGTCGGTGACCTTCTACTCGAACACCGGGACACCCAACGGTCCGGTGGAGGTCAGGGCCTGGTGCACACCCACACCGACAAGCCCGACACGCTGCAAGGCGCCGACATCGACATTCACCGTCACGGTCACGTCGCCGAAGGCCGGGACCTGCCCCTTCTTGACCGGGACACTGAGCAACCACTGCACATGGCCTGCGACAGCAGCCAAGACGCTCCTCAGCATCCCGCACGTCCGCAACGGCGGCGACACGACGCCGCTCCCGCCCTTCGCGTACGCCTACGGCGCGGCTCCGTCCCCCGGCTCGCCGCTCACGACCACCTCGGTGTGCTCGGTGCCCGGCTATCCGGCCGGCTGCACCCCCACAAGCTCGGACTCCACCACATTCAGCACGTCGAAGTGCCTCCCGAGCACAACACCGGCGCACCCGTTCGCGAAGTGCCCCGTCGGCGAGATCGACGAGATCTCCTACGACCTGCAGATCAACGCGAGCACGAGCGCCCTCTACGGCGGACTGCAGGCCCAGGACGCGACCGGGATCTTCGTGCTCTCGTCGACCTCGATGCTGTACGACGCGGCGGTCGGGTGATGGCGCCGCGTGCGCGCCGGCGCGCCCTGGAGGAAGGCCAGGCGGTGCTCGCCCTCGTGATGACGATCGCGCTGTTCCTCGTGACGACCGGGGGGATCCTCGCCGCCGACGCGGTCCAGCACGACCCCCTGGACCAGATCGACGCGCTCGAGCACTACGCGTACCGCGCGCTCGAGGCCGGGACGAACAGCTACCTGAACACCATCAACGGCCAGCCCGGTCTGGTCGACTGCTCCAGCGCGTCGACGAGCTCCACATGCAGCGCGATCACCTACGACAGGTGGACCGAGGTCCCCGGCACGACATCGAGCGGCTCGACCCCGGAGTACTACCTGTGGACCAACCCCCAGCTGTGCTTCAGCACGAGCAGGACGGCGTTCACCAGGTGCACGCAGACAGCTGCGACCGGGAACTTCGAGCTCTTGCAGGTCGAGATCATCGGCGCCGCGGGCTTCCCGGGCCACTACCGCTACCAGAGCTCGCTCGTCAGCTTCTCGGCCGCCCAGGGGTTCCTCACGCGGGTGTGGTGGAGCAACTACGAGGCCGAGGACCCCTCCCTCACCTCGACGACACCGAAAGCCTGCCACTACTACTGGACAGGCTACGAAGGCACACCCTCCAAGCCGACGTACACAGCCGCGTACTACGGCAGCGACGGGAAGTGCGGCCCGGTCTACTTCGGCCCCCAGGACGTGATCGACGGGCCGGTGTTCACGAACGACTCGGTCTATGTCACGACAGGCCCGGTCTTCGGCACACCTTCGACAGCGCACGCGAGCTCCCCGGTCGACACCGCCGACCCCCACTGCCTCTTCGTCGACCCGCTCCCCACAGCCACACACGGCAAGCCGTCGACCTGCAAGACAGCCGACACAGTCGACGTCGGGCGCTACACAGCCGCCTTTTCCCAGTACGGCCTGCCCGTCGAGCCGATCCCGACGAGCGACACGCAGCTCGAGCAGGTGGCCGCGCTGAAGGGTTGCGTCTACTCGGGTCCCACGCTGATCTCGCTGTACGCGACAACTGCGACCAGGTCGGCGTACATGAACGTGACAAGCCTCGAGACCCCCGTCACAGCGAAGAGCGGTCGCGACGAGAACAACGCGGCCACGAACACCCGACGCTGCGTCGGCACACACCTGCCCGCCCCCACCAACGCGCACACAGGCAACGGCGTCCTGTTCGTCGCGAACGCGACGGGGAGCTGCTCGGGCAACGGC
>JAJYXS010000018.1 GCA_021801615.1 Actinomycetes bacterium | reverse complement strand
AAGAGAACTGCTGATCAGACTCTCGTGACCGGGACCTTCTTCACCTCCGGCTCCTTCTCGGCGGGGATCGGGACTCGTACCTCGAGAACGCCGTTGTCGTACGTCGCCTTCACGTCCCCGGAGAACCCTTCGGGAAGCGGGATCGTCCGGGTCAGCTCGCCGTAGCGGAACTCCGAGCGGTAGCCCTTCTTGTTCTTCTGCTCGGCCTTCATCTCCCGGTGCGCGCGTACCCGCAGGACGCCGTCACCCACCGTGACCTCGATGTCCTTCTCCGGGTCGACCCCGGGCACCTCGCTTCGCAGCACCAATGTGCCGCCGTCTTGGTACTGCTCGATCCGCAGCCAACCGTCCCGCTCGAGGTCCAGGTCGAACAATTGGCGCCACCGCTCAGGCAGCACGAGCTCGGTCCAGTCAGGCAGCTGGCGCGCCTCTCTGTGAACGATCGCCATGGCAACCTCCTCTCTGTTTCTGTCGTGTGTCTATTCCTTGTCCTTGTCCGTCCGGACGGGCTTCTCTGTTCCCGCGTGTTCCTTGTGCTCCGCTTCGCTTTGCCTCTCTATCCGGGCTTCCGCGGTTTACGGACGTCCGCTCCGCGTGCCCGGCGCTTCTGCGGCCTGCCCTCGGCTCGTCCTCAGAGGTGAAGAGCTGCACGGGACATCCGCCTTTCCGATGGTAGGCGCCGCGCGAGACGTCGTCGAAGGGTCGAAAGCCCCTACGCGAGCCTCGGGTCCCGAGCCGCGTGTCGATGGGAGCGCGCGCTCGGTCTGGAACGCTTTCACTCCCGAACGCGCTGAAGGCGTCCGTCCCGCGATCGAGCGGGAACCGGACGCCTTCTTCAACTGTACGCCGGGTTCCCCGTCGAAAGGACGTACGACAACCGAACCTTCAGGCTCTGCCCGTCACCACCCCTGCACTCGAACAGTGCGGTGATGCGTATTGCACATGTCGCCACGGGCTCTCGCCCGCAGAGTCCTTCGCCGGATCACCCGGTCGAATCGGTGTGTCGAACTCACCTCGCTCGAATCACCTCCTCGAAGCCTTCTCGAAAGCCCCTCGGCCCTCTTGTCGGCTCACTTTTTTCAACACCTGACGACCACGCGTTGTTCCCTCGAACGCCCCGAACCAGGGGGGCGGCTTGCCCGGGCTCGAGGTCCGCGGCTCGGGGTCCGCGGCTCGGGGTCCGCGGCTCGGGGTCTGGGGCTCGGGGTCTGGGGCTCGGGATCCTGGGGCGCCCCGAGTCCGGCAAACTCGCGCAAGATGGTGACGGACCGAGCGCCGAAGGAGGCGACCGAAGGGAGCGGACCATGACCTCCACCTCAGAGCTTCTCGTCGACGGGTTCGGGCGTGTGCACGAGACCGTCCACACCGTCGTCCAGGGGCGCTCTCTCGACGCGCTTCTGTTCCGACCCGACGAGAGCGCGAACCCGATCGGTTGGCTTATCTGGCACCTCACGCGGGTCCAGGACGACCACGTCGCGGAGGTGGCCGGCACCGAGCAGCGGTGGACCGCGGAAGGTTGGGACGCACGCTTCGCGCTGCCGTTCGAGCGCCTGGAGACCGGCTACGGCCAGGACCCGCGAGATGCCGGCGCGGTCGCTGTAGAGCCTGCGCTTCTGCTCGGCTACCACGACGCGGTGCACGCGGCGACGGTCGGATACCTTCGCCCGCTCGTCGACGCGGACTTCGACCGCGTGGTGGACACGCGCTGGGACCCCCCCGTCACGCTCGGGGTGCGGCTCATGAGCGTGCTCGCCGACGACCTCCAGCATGTCGGGCAGGCCGCCTACGTCCTCGGCCTGTTCGAGCGGCGTGGCCTGTTCGAGCAGCGTGGCCTGTTCGAGCAGCGTGGCCTGTTCGAGCAGCGTGGCCTGTTCGAGCAGCGTGACCCATGAGAGCTCCGCTCCCGGGCGGTCAGGCGGCGCTGCAGCGGTTGGGACCCATTTCGAGAGTCCGGACCTCCTCTACCGGGGCCGTGGCCTCCCCGGAGTTCAGCCGGACGATCTCGACATAGCTCGGGGGTCGGGGTGCCGCGCGCGTCGACGCCCACGACACGAAGCGGTCTCGGTCCCAGCCGAGCTGCGGGACCGCGGCGCGCACGTCTCCGAGACGCGCCGCGACGGGAGCCGAAGGGACGACGTCGACGTCGCCGTAGTGCGCGGGGAGCACGAGCACCTCGTCGGACCGGTTCGCCATCAGCGCCTGCAGGGAGCAGTACAGCTGTTCCGCGTACTCGCGCGCCCGGTCGGCAAGGTCCGGACGCCCGACGCCGTCGACGAAGAGCGTGTCGCCCGTCAGCATCGCCCTGCCTTCCAGGTCGAGCACGACGGACCCCATGGTGTGCCCGGGGGTCGCGATCACCCGCACCGCCGCGGCCCCGAGCGCGAGGAGCTCACCGCCCGCCAGCGGCGCGAACGGGTACCGCAGCTCGTCTCCCGGCGAGAGGTGCAGGCACGCCCCCGTCGCGGCGGCCAGCGCCCGAGCGCCGCTCACGTGGTCCGCGTGGAGATGCGTGTCGACGACGTGGGTGACCCTCCAGCCGTTCCCTGCGGCGACCTCCAGGTACCGCTCGACATCGGTGGAGGGGTCCACGACCATCGCCTCGCCGTCCGACGCCACGACGTAGGAGAGGCATCCTTTGCCGCGACGCCGGAGCTGGACCACGAGGAACGGACCCACCTCCGAGGAGGCGGTGTCGTAGACGCAGGACCAGGCGAGCATCCCGCCGACGAGGTTGGCAGCGTCGATCCCTGCCGTTCGAAGTGCGCCGACCGCTCTTGCGGACCGCAGCCCGCTGGCGCAGACGACGACGACGCGCCGGTCGCGCTCGACGTGCCCGATCTCCTCCGCGAGGGTGGAGAGAGGGATGTTGCGAGCACCAGGGATGGCCCATCCCTCGAACTCGTCGGGCTCCCGCACGTCGAGCAGGAGCGGCGCGCGCTCCGTGCCGAGCATCTCGGCGAGCTCCTCTGCGGTGATCTCCGCGTCGCCCCGGACGCAGTCGGTCGTGGCACCCCAAGAGGGGCTCGCCGCGTGGCTCATCGCGCTCCTTCCCGTGGCAGTGGAGGCTACCCTCATGGGCGTGCCGGCGAGCCTACCGGGACCGTCTCGCAGACGTGCTGCGCGGCATCGGTGCGAGCCGCCGGAACGGGATTCGGGACGATCGGCCCTATGCAGGCCGAGACGTCGCGCTCACCCTCGCGGGATGGTCACGAAGCCGGCTTCCAGCGGATCGGGGTCGGGCCGGCCCTCCGGGGCACACGACGGAGCTCGGCGCCTCCGGTCCAGGCTCACGTCCATGGTCCTCGTGGCGGTGGTGGCGATCGTCGTGAGCGCCTGCGGGTCCGGCCCGTCCCAGACCCAGCCCGCGCGCGCCAAGGCCGCCATCGGGCGAGCTTACGCCACGCTGTTCGACTTCGCGAACCACAGCGTGAAGGCGAAAACGGCGCTCATCCAGGACGGCAGCGCGCTGCGCACTGCGCTGAGAGAAGCGCTGTCGTCGTCCCTGGCGAAAGAGGCTGCAGGCGCGAAGGTGTCGGCCGTGCACCTGCTCTCCAAGAGCGGCTGCGACGATGCGGCACTGCCGTCGCCTTGCGCGGAGGTCACCTACAACCTGTTGAGCCCTTCCCACAAGCCGCTGTTCGCATCGCCCTCCAGCGGCTACGGCGTGCTCGTGCACGACCGCTGGCTCGTGGCCAAGTCGACGATCTGCGGCTTGCTCGGGCTCTTCTGGTCCGCCTCGGGGCGCCACGGCGAGCCGCCGGGGTGCGGAGCGTGAGGGTCGAGATGGGTCGATCGAGGTGACGAGGACGGAGGTGACTTGGTCGGAGGTGACGTGGTCGGAGGTGGCGACCGGCGAGTGACGTGCGTCACTCGCGTGGAGCGTCTGCGCGGATCGCCGACGGAGGTGCCGGAAGAAGCCGCGCGACGACGGGCTCGACCTCGGCGACCGGACCTTCGGCCTCCACCCGGCCGCGAACGAGCAGGACGACGCGGTCGGCCATGGACAGGACCCGGTCGAGATGCTGCTCCACGACGAGCAGCGACGTGCCCGAGTCCCGGATCGCGCCCAGCGCGCTGAACACCTCGTCGACAATTCCCGGTGCCAGGCCGAGCGACAGCTCGTCGACCACCAGCAGGCGCGCGGGGACTGCGAGCACCTTGGCGAGGCTCAGCATGCGCTGTTCACCACCCGAGAGCGTGCCGGCCAGTTGGTGGCGTCGTGCGCCGAGACGGCTGAAGGTGCTGAACGCCCGGTCGAGCGCCTCG
This sequence comes from Actinomycetes bacterium, assembly GCA_021801615.1. Classification (GTDB taxonomy): domain Bacteria; phylum Actinomycetota; class Acidimicrobiia; order Acidimicrobiales; family RAAP-2; genus JAJYVT01. The sequence goes on along the minus strand of JAJYXS010000018.1, from coordinate 2,442 downwards.
CTCGACCGCCCGCGACCGAGCAAGGCGCGAGCGGCGAGGAGCAGGTTCTCCTCGACGGTGAGCGACGCGAACACCGAGCGGCCTTCCGGCGCATGAGCGATGCCGGCGCGCGCGATGCGCCATGCCGGCCAGCGAGTGATCTCGTGCCCCGCGAACCGGACGCTGCCGGCCTTCGCCTTTACGAGGCCCGAGACCACCCTCGCGACGGTGGACTTCCCAGCCCCGTTCGAGCCCACCAGCGCGACGGCCGAGCCCTCGGGCACGGTGAACGACACTCCGAAGAGCGCCCGGTAGGGGCCGTAGGACGCTTCGACGCCCTCGAGCTCGAGGAGCGGCCGCTCTTGCGGGCGGCCGGGCGCGACGTGACCCACAGCCGGTGCGACGCTTGCCCCATCCGGGCCATCCTGGCCTCCGTCGCCCTCACGGGCTTCGACGGTCCTCACCGTGCCTTCGAGCGGCCTGTCCTGGCTGACCTGCCTCACCTGACGACTCCCAGGTACGCGTGGCGCACAGCGGGGTCGGAGATCACCGCGTCCACCGGGCCGTCGGCGATCTTGCGCCCCGCGTCCAGCACGACGAGCCGGTCCACCACCGCAGTGACGAGGTCCAGGTCGTGCTCGACCATGACCACCGACACGCCGCGCTCGTGCCTGACCCGCAGAAGCACCGAGACCAGCGTGGCACGCTCGGCGTCGTCGAGCCCCGACGACGGCTCGTCGAGCATCAGCAGCTTCGGCGGCCCGACCAGGGCCCGCGCGAGCTCGACCAGCCGGCCCTGCCCGAGGCTGAGCGCGTCGACCGGCACGTCCGCCACGTCGGTCAACCCGACGAGCTCGAGCAGGGCGGCGGCCTCGCGTCGCTCACCAGGCTTCGGCCGGCCGAGCCCGATCACGTCCTTCCACAGCCGCCCCTCTCCGCCCCGCACCCTCTCGGTCACGAGGAGGTGCTCACGCGGCGTCATGCCGCTGAACAGCTCGAGACGCTGGAACGTCCGACCGATACCGAGCAGCCCGCGCCGGAACGGAGGCATCCGGTCGACGCGCCTCCCGTCGAAGACGACCGAGCCCGCGTCGGGCCTCACGACACCGAGGACGCAGTCGAACAGCGTCGTCTTCCCTGCTCCGTTCGGCCCGACCACACCGACCGCCTCGCCTGCTTCGACGCGCACCGACACGTCCGAGAGCGCAGCGAGCCGATCGAAACGCTTCGTGATGCCGACGACCTCCAAGAGCGCCGCGCTCATCGGTCGTCGCCCGGGGGGAGCGCCGCGCTCATCGGTCGTCGCCCGGGAGGAGCCGATGCGGCTTGCCGCCCGCGCTCCCGACCCCGACCCCGCCCTCGCTCCCGCCCGGGGCGCCGCCATCCAGGTCATGACCGAGCCGTCCGTCACCCGGCGAGCCCGAGACCGCCACGAGGCGGGGCTTCGCGCGCTGGAGGTGGCGCGTCAGCTGCTCCGCCCGGTCGAGCACCCAGGCTTTGCCGTACGCCACGACCCCCTCGGAGTGGCGGACGTACGTGAGAGCCGCGACCGCGAACACCAACGCCAGCAACGTGCTGAAGCGGCTCGACAGGGTGCTCGTGAGCTGCATGAGCACCGCGTACAGCACGCCTGCTTCGATCGCGCCGGACACCGAGTACACGCCGACCGCGGCAACCACGACCACGTAGACGAGCGAGAACTGGTAGTTGAAGTCGTTGACCGAGATCGACTGCACCAAGGATGCGTAGAGGGCGCCGCCGATCCCGGCGATGGCCGCCGACAACGTGAACGCCACGACGCGCAGCCGGCGCATGTCGATCCCGATGGCTGCCGATCCCCTCTCCGAGCCGCGCATCGCGGCCAGCTCCTGCCCGACGGTGCCCCACTGCACGAGCTTCACCGCGCCGGCCACCACCACCAGGAACGCGAGGACCAGCCAGAAGAACGCGCCGTTGCCGGCGAAGCTGACGGAGCCGACGTCCGGGCGAGGGACTGTGAGCCCGGTCGCGCCGTTGCCTGCCCATGAGTAGAGGAACAGGACATTTGTGGCCAAGAGCGCGAACGACAGCGTCAGGAGCCCGACGGCGATGCCGCCCAGGCGCAGCGCGGGCAGCGCGACGACCGCGCCGAGCGCCGCGGCCAGCACCCCTGCGAGCACGATGCCGGGGAGCACCGGCACCGAGTGCATGGCCAGCTGGCCCACGGTGAAGGCACCTGCACCGGCGAAGGTCGCCTGGGCCAGGGAGATCTGCCCGCCCATGCCGGTGAGCAAGGTGATGGAGAGAAAGACGACCGACAGCACGATGCCGAGGGTGAAGACGAACTCCCAGTTGCCTGGAACGAGGACCAGCGTCGTGGCCACGAGCATGCCCGCGACGAGCACGCTGAACGCCCTGCTGCCCACGGCCACCTCGGTCAGGCGGGCCGGAGCCCTGAAGGCGAGGGTCGGCGGGTCGCAGCTG
>JAJYXS010000160.1 GCA_021801615.1 Actinomycetes bacterium | reverse complement strand
CCGTCCCCCGGACGGGACTCAGCTCGGCCCCATCGTCTAGAGGCCTAGGACACCACCCTCTCAAGGTGGAGACACGGGTTCGAACCCCGTTGGGGCTGCTTCTTTCTTCGCAGGTCAGAGGCACTTTTTTCCGGCGCTGACGTGCGAGGAGTTGGGCGCTTGTCCATCCCCTGTCCATCCTTTCCCGCGCAGCGCGGCGCTAGCGTGACCCCCAGGCAACTCGCCGGAGAGGGGAGGCCACGGATGGCCGGATCGCTGCGCCAGCGCGGGGAGGACACCTGGCAGCTGCGCGTCCACGTCGGCACGGACCCGATCTCGAAGCGCAAGCGGTACGTGTCGAAGACGTTCCACGGGACGAAGCGCCAGGCGGGCCGGGCGCTCGCCGAGCTCGTCGCCGAGACGGGCGGGTTCGTGCCCCGCCAGGACCGGGAGTCCACCTTCGCCCGGCTCCTCGAGGAGTGGCTCGAGCACGCGACGCCGAGCCTGTCGCCGAAGACGGTCGTCGTCGACGGCGGCTACGTCCGGACGGTGATCGTCCCCGCCCTCGGCGCCGTGCCGGTCGCGAAGCTGACGCCGGTCGACCTCGACCGCTTCTACCGGCACCTGCTCGAGGTGGGCGGGCCGAAGGGTCCCTACTCGCCAGCGACGGTGAAGCGGGTCCACGGCATCGTCCGCCGGGCGCTCGCCCAGGGGGTCCGGTGGGGGTGGCTGCGGCACAACCCCGCCCTCGACGCCTCGCCGCCGCGGGTGCCGCTGCGGGCGATGCACCCGCCGACGCCCGACGAGGTGGCCCGCCTGTTCCGCCTGGCCGGCGAGTCCAACCCGATGCTGGCGGTGTTCGTGCTCGTGGCCGCTTCGACGGGCGCCCGGCGCGGCGAGCTCGTGGCGCTGCGCTGGCGGGACCTCGACCTCGAGCGGCGGACGGCGACGATCGAGCGGGGCCTGATCCTCGCGGGGAACGTGCTCATCGAGCAGGGGACGAAGACGCACCAGTCGCGCCGGGTGAGCCTCGACGAGGCGACGGTCGCCGCCCTCGTCGAGCACCGCGCGCGCCTCGAGAAGATCGCCGCGGCCTGCGGGGTGGGCATGACGGAGGACCCGTACGTGTTCACCGAGGCGGTCGACGCCTCGACGCCGTGGCGGCCCGACTCGACGACCCGGGCGTTCCGGACGCTGTGCGCGAGGGCGGGCGTCGAGGGCGTGCGGCTCCACGACCTGCGCCACTACGTGGCGACCCGGCTGCTTGCCGCCGGCGTCGACGTGCGGACCGTGGCGGGCCGCCTCGGCCACCGGAACCCGGCGACGACGCTCAACGTCTACGGCCACTTCGTGTCCGAGGCCGACCAGCAGGCCGCCGAGGTGCTCGGTCGGATGTTCGGGGAGGCGATGGGGCGGTAGTGAAGGCACGCGGCCCCGCCGGTCCGGTTGGCCGAGGCGGGCGCCCCTTAGCAGGCGGACCTCACGACGGACCTCCCGATCGGCCTCCCGACGGCAGATCCACCTCCCGAACGGCCTCCCTGTAACGCGATTGGGCTCCCGATGGGCTCCTTTCGTAACACGACCGCGGCCTGGGGGGCACGTACCTCGCCCGGCCGGGGGGTGCCGGCGCCTACCGGGAGGCGTGCGCGAGGTCGACGCTGTCGACGAACGAGCGGACCGAGGCTCGCGGGCCGAGCGCCGAGGCGACGAGCTCGGCACCGCCGACGTGGACGGCGAGCGCGCCGAGGCACGGCTCAGGGACGCCGTGGAGCGGTCGCACCGGGCCGACCAGGCGCGTCGTCGCCAGGTGGCCGGCGAGCTCGGCGCGCCGAACGGGCGGGCCGCAGGAACGCTGCAGGGGGGCGTAGGCGAACCAGCCGCATACGATGTCGCCGTGGCGGACCTGCATGAGGTCGAGGTGATCTTCGAGCCGCAGGACGGAGCTGGCTACTCCGTTTACGCCCCTGACCTTCCCGGTATGCACGCCGAGGGGGACACCCTCGATGAGGCGGCAGCGAACGCCGAGGAGGCGGTCGCGCTGTACGTCGAGACCCTCCGTGAACAGGGCAGGCCCATCGGAGCGGGCGTCGTCCGCCGGAGGCTCCGCCTCCCGGCGTGAGCGACCGCCTGGCGGTCGTCCCGGGCGACGAGCTGAGTGAGCCGGCGCAGGAGTAAAAGGCCCGCACTCTCCATCGGCCACTCGTGCTGAGCAGTCGCCAACTCGAGCTCTCCTCAGCTCTGCAGCGCGCCGCCGTGTCCGTCCAGCGCGGCCACCGTCGCGTGCCGTCTCATCGAGCATGCGCGCCCCGTCCGTTCGAGCGCTCCCTCCATGGCGCCGCCCTCCCCCAAGGTGTTCAAGTTCTTCCCTGGCATGCCAGACCAACGCAGAGGTACGAGTCCAAGGTCGACACCCTTGCAGGTTCCGCCTACGGCGGGAACCATCGAGCGCAGCGCGCATCCAGACGGGTGGGCTACATGCTCCTTGCGCGCTCATCTCGCCACAATCACACACGAAGCTCCTTAGCGTTGCCCGCCGTGAGGATCACTTTCGCCGCCGATCCCGAGCGACGGCACCCCGGGCAAGCGCATCGTAAAGCGCATCGCTGACTAGCTCGACGGCGGAAGGAGGTGGCCGCCGGCTAGCAGCCAGGACGCGGTGTCGAGCCCCCCTCACCGACCGCACTGACCGCCGCAAGGGGTCACGCCACTGGCGCGTGGCGTGGAGCATCTAGACTGAACCGCGGAGGACAAGTCAATGACACTGCGCTTTGTCGCGCATGACGACGTTGTTTTTCGGCGGGCACCCCTGGTTACCGTCTTGTGTCAGGTGCAGTTCGAGCCGGTTCTCTCGCTGCTCTCCGACGTGGGTATTGCGGGCTTCCAAGATCGCCTGCGGGATGACTATCCCTTCTTAAGGCCTGAGATAGGGACGCAGGTCGCGATCGAGCAATCGCCAAGACCCCGAATGGGCGTCAGAACATCTCCTCCAATCTGGAGGATGCAGGACGAGTCCGAGACCTGGCATTGGCGGGTTAGCGTAGCCGTCAACTTCTTAGCTATTGAGACTCCTCGGTATACGGAGTTTGGCGAGTTCATCCGCCGACTCACGGATATTCTCGATGTCTTGGACCGAACTATCCATCCCGGTGATGCGACACGCATTGGCCTGCGGAAGATAAACGTTCTCCGGCACCCAGAGGTGCACGAGAGCAGCGACTGGACGCGCTTCTTGAGACGAGAGTTCGTGTCACTTGTGGGGTCCGAGCTGCCCGGAACTGTCACGCAAAGTCTTGCTGACGTAAGGATCAGTGACCCACCCAATGAGCTCATGATTCGGCATGGCATCGTGCCGGGAGCGGTTCTCAGTCAGGCCATGGCGGGTGTTTTGGCGCCACCGAACGGTCAAGAGGATCCAATGGATTGGTCTCGCGAAGTAGCGCCTTCCGAGGACGGACCGGTCCCGTACCTCTTGGACCTCGATTATAGAACTCCAGTTCCGTATCCACTCTCTCAACCCGACGCCATCGCCGAACTCCTGCAGGACTTTAGTAATGGGATTACGAGTTTTTTTCACTGGGCGACAAACGACGACTACCGTCGTTGGCTGGAGCCAGTTCCCCGAGCAGAGGTAACAGAGCGTGAACGTTCGTGAGTCAACCGTTTCGGAGACCGGTCCGCGTGAGGTGTTCGAACTCGCGGAGTTCTTTCGGGCGCAAACAGTACCGAGCGAAACGCGAACATCTCCGGTTTACTCAACCGAGTTGCCAAGTGCCGCCGCTCCACGTCCGATCGAAGATGACGAAATCGAGCAGGGCTACCGTAAGACAGCTAACCGGCTTGCTTCACCTGCTGGTCGCACGCGCACAGCAGGGCTTCAGATCCTAATGGCTCGACTCGATGGATTCACGTTTGAGAGCGCCGCAGGAATGCTTGGCCTGAGTGTCGAGCAGCTACGACGATACGTCCAGGCCGAAATTGCGATCCCGGCACGCCTGTATGAGCGCGTAACTCCGCTTGTTGAAGTTCTGCAGATGCTCCACCAGGTGATAGACCGTCGCGCGACAGCTCGGTGGTTTGCAACCCCGATTCCCGCCGCTGGTCAACGGACTCCTCGTGAGCTTGTTGAGCGCCGCCAGCTCACAGAACTGCTCGCTATTGTCCGCCGCTATGTGGAGCCCGTTGAGTTTGTGTAGTGCGCGCGAAGATGACTTACGATCTTACCGACGAGTCAGTATGGCGACCCCCGTCAGCCCATAGAGTGTACCGGACCATTCCGCTGGCCGTCGCCTATGAGGTTGATGATGCAATAGCTTCGCCACATGGACGATTCAGCGATGGCGAGCGCCCAGTTATCTACTTCTCGGAGACTGCGGATGGTGCAGTCATGGAATATTTACGTCGATTCCCTGAGTTCCTACATCTGCAGGACGCACTTTCGATACGAGTCTTCGAGCTGGAAGTCGCGCCAAGCATGAAAACCTTGGAGGCGAGATCGTCTGATAACTCGGCATTGATGCAGTTTCCCCATGAGCGCTTCTTCTCTTCGGAGCGAGACGAGACTACGCGGTACTCCGAGTGCCGAGCGTTGGCGCAGGACGTACATATCTCGGAGGGTGTCGGTCTAAGTACGCCTTGCGCTGCAGATGCGTCCAATGAGCGGACAAACGTCACCCTTTTCGGAAGAAGGGGCGAGACCTGGTCCACAAACTCCTGCGAGGAGATCCAGCGACCAAGCGTCCAGCCGACGCATGTGCGGCTGATTTCGATGGCGTAGTATCTTCTGTCCGTAATCTGCGGTTGAAGGAGGGCATGCGGAGGGGACGGACGCAGCGTTCCGCTTCGTGCCTACGTGTGCACGGACGGTGTGCGCTCAGCCAGCCGGGAGGCTTGCTTCTCGCGAGGTTTCACTCGGGTACCTGGGTGGAGTGTTACCCTGCTTCTCGGCGGCCCTTTCTTGGGCGCGCGAACCTTCGCTGAGCAGAAGAACGTCATCGATGCTCTCTTCTGAGGGACTGATCTCTCCTCGTAGCAGTCGTGCCAGGCAAGCTCACACAGCTCCAAGAGGTAGAGCGCCGCGGCGACGTGGTCATCCGAGAACACAGCACGAACGCGCGGCTCCCGGTCCTTCCGCCGATCAGGTCGGCTTACCGACATATCGATATGTTGGCACCTGTACGCGATTGGAGCTCCTTTTGCCGGAACATGCCTTTGGACAGGGCAAGGAACGGCCGGAATGAACGGGGTGACGCGCCGTATGGTGCCAGATCGACCCGGTAGCGGGGACTTCCGTTGCTGTCGTGCGCAATCCGCTGTTGGGACGGTCTCCGAGTTCTTGAGGGCCGACATGGGTCGGGATACCGGACACGTGTCAGATAATACGGATACGCTGGACTCATGGATTACGCGCGCCCGATCGAGGCGGTGATCCCCGGGGTGCAGGGACGCGTCCTGGCCGTGTTGGCGCGCACCGAGGCGGAGATGACGATCAGAACGGCGGCTCGCCTGGCGGGCGTGAGCGCGCAGCAGGCAACGGTAGTCGTCAATCGGCTGGTGGACCTCGGCCTCGTCACGCGGCGGGAGGCCGGCTCGGCGGCGCTCGTCGCGCTCGACCGGGAGAACGACGCAGCGAGGGCGGTTGTCGCGCTGGCGAATCTGCACCGATCGACGATGGAGCGCCTCGCCGAGTTGGCCCGGGCGATCGCGCCGGCGCCGGCGAGCCTCGTGATCTTCGGCTCCTTCGCGCGGGGTGAGGCAGACGCCGAGAGCGATCTCGACGTGCTCGCGGTCAGGGCGGCTGGGGTGGCGGCTGACGACGAGGCATGGCTCGACGCGCTCGGCGGATGGGAGCGCGCCGCCCGCCACGTGACGGGCAACCCCGTCGAACTCCTCGTCGTGGGCGTGGAGGAGCTCCCCTTGCTGCTCCGCGACGGCGGCCATGGTGCCCTCTGGCACTCGATCGAAGCAGAAGGCGTCATCCTCGCCGGCTCCCCGCTCGCTGTGCTTGCAGCAGCGGCCTGACGATGCCGCGCGGCCGAGCGAAGACGAGAACAGCCACGGCGGCTGATGCGGCCGCCTACCTGGCGAAGGCGAGGGAGTTCCTTCGAGCGGCGCGCGACGCGTTGGCGCTCGGCAACCGGACCGCGGCGACCGGGAATGCCGTGCACGCGGGGATCTCGGCGAGTGACGCCGTTGCGGCCGCTCTCGTCGGCGCCGTCTCCCAAGGAGAGCACGCGGATGCTGCCGGGCACCTCGAGGGGATCGGCGGTGACGGACGAGTCGCGGCGCGCCAGCTGCGCCAGCTCCTTCCCCTCAAGCACAAGGCCGAGTACGACCCGACGCCGATGACCGAAGCCGAGGCGCGGCGTGCTGTGACGGCAGCCGAGCGGCTCGTCACCCTCGCCGCACGCGTGGTCCGCTCCGATCCCAGCACTCGGGCCTGATCGCCCGCGAGCCGGACTCCGGGCCGTCGCGGGCTGAGTGGCTACGGTGCGCGGGCGCGTCCGGTCGGGTCGAACCACCCGATCCTGTCCATCCTTTTGTCCATCTAATCGGGCGCGAAGGGTGCAATCTGACGCAACTACACGGACGGCGCACCCCATCTGAGCTGGGAGAACGCGACTCAGGAGGACGCCCTGAACAGGCCTGCTCGGACTCTCAAGGTGGAGACACGGGTTCGAACCCCGTTGGGGCTGCCAGGATCGGCGGAGGAACGTCCAGCTCAGCGTCGAGTGAG
>JAJYXS010000140.1 GCA_021801615.1 Actinomycetes bacterium | reverse complement strand
TCTATACCTGCACCGCTCCGGTCGCACCGCTCGTGCCGGCTCCACGGGCGTCGTCGTCACCCTCGTGCTGTGGAACCAGGTCGTCGAAGCGGAGGTCATCCAGCGCAGGCTCGGGTTGCACGTCCCGATCGTCGAGGTCTTCTCGAACGACCCGCGGCTTCGTGACCTCGCCGCCTGGGAACCCTCCTACGAAGAGGCGGTGGTCTGATCGGGGTCGGCGTGCCCCGGGCGAAAGTGACTGGTGGCAGCGCGCGGGGGGTCGGCGTGCGAGGGGGTCAGCGTGCGAGCTGCCTGAGCACGTACTGCAAGATCCCGCCGTGGCGGTAGTACTCGACCTCCATCGGCGTGTCGATGCGGACCCGGGCGCCGAACTTCGTCGTCGTCCCGTCGTCCGCCGTCGCACGTACCTCCAGCTCGTCACCGATCGAGCCTTCTCCGAGCTCGGCGACCCCGTCGATGGAGAACCGCTCCCGCCCCGTGAGCCCCAGCGAGGAGGCCGATTCCCCGTCTCGGAACTGGAGCGGGAGGATGCCCATGCCGATCAGGTTCGAGCGGTGGATTCGCTCGTAGCTCTGAGCGATCACCGCGCGCACGCCGAGGAGGCGGGGACCCTTCGCGGCCCAGTCACGGCTGGAGCCTGATCCGTACTCTTTGCCCGCGAGGACCAGCAACGGGACGCCTTCGGCGCGGTAGCGCTGCGCGGCCTCGTAGATCGTGGTCTGCTCCCCGTCGGGAAGGTGGACGGTCACGCCGCCCTCGATGCCGGGCACGAGCTGGTTGCGAAGCCGGACGTTGGCGAACGTGCCGCGCACCATGACCTCGTGGTTGCCCCGGCGAGCGCCGTACGAATTGAAGTCCTGGCGGTCGACGCCGTGCGCGAGCAGGTACTCGCCCGCCGGAGATGTCGGGCGGATCGAGCCTGCTGGCGAGATGTGGTCGGTCGTCACGCTGTCGCCGAGCATCACGAGCACGCGGGCGTCGTCGATCCCCGCGAGCGGCTCCGGCTCGATGCCGATGCCCTCGAAGTACGGCGGGTGGAGCACATAGGTGGAACGGTCGTCCCATGCGAAGGTCTCGCCGCCCGCGACCTCCATCGAGCGCCAGCGCTCGTCGCCTTCGAACACCGACGAGTAGCGGACGCGGAACTCCTCGGAGGTGAGCGACGAGCGGATCGTGCTCGCGACCTCATGGCTCGAGGGCCACAGCTCCGAGAGCATGACCGGTTTGCCCTCCTGGTCCGTCCCGATCGGGTCGACGGTGAGGTCGATGTCCATCGTGCCTGCGATCGCGTACGCGACGACGAGCGGCGGGGAGGCGAGGTAATTCATGCGGACGTCCGGGTGGATCCTGCCCTCGAAGTTCCGGTTGCCCGACAGGACGGACACGACCGAGAGGTCACGCGCCTGGACCTCCTCGGAGACGCCGGGAAGGAGCGGCCCGGAGTTCCCGATGCAGGTCGTGCAGCCGAAGCCGACCAGCCAGAACCCGAGCTTCTCCAGCGGCTCGACGAGCCCCGCCTTCTCCAGGTAGTCCATGACCACGCGCGAGCCCGGAGCGAGCGACGTCTTCACCCACGGTTTGGTCATGAGGCCGCGGGCGACGGCCTTTTTCGCGACGAGACCTGCGGCCACGAGAACCTGCGGGTTCGAGGTGTTGGTGCAGCTCGTGATGGCGGCGATGACCACGTCGCCGTCGGTCAGCGGCCTCGGGGGCTCTTCGGCAGAGCCGCCGCTCGTGCCCGAAGCCGCACCCGCGCCCTCCCCCGAAGCCGCGCCCTCGGCCGAAGCCGCACCCGTCTCCCCAGCTGCACCGGCCGCCGGCCCGGCGCGCACGTCTCGCCCGAGCGCGGCGCGGAAGGCCTTGCCTGCCCCCGCGAGCGACACGCGGTCCTGCGGGCGCGACGGTCCTGCGAGGCTTGGCTCCACCGTCCCGAGGTCGAGGTCCACGGTCTCGGTGTGCTCGGGGTCAGGCGCCGACGGATCGTGCCAGAGGCCCTGTTCCTTCGCGTAGGCCTCGACGAGGGCGAGGTGCTCCTCGTCTCGGCCGGTGAACCGCAGGTAATCGATGGTCGCCCGGTCGATGGGGAAGACGGTGCAGGTCGCGCCGTACTCGGGCGACATGTTGCCGATCGTGGCGCGCGTCTCGACCGGGAGCGATGCGACGCCGGGCCCGTAGGCCTCCACAAACTTCCCGACGACCCCGTGCCGACGCAGGAGCTGGGTGATCGTGAGGACCAGGTCCGTCGCGGTGGTGCCCTCGGGCATCTCGCCGTGGAGGTGGAGCCCCACGACTGGCGGGAGCAGCATGGAGAGCGGCTGGCCGAGCATCGCGGCCTCGGCCTCGATGCCTCCCACGCCCCAGCCGAGGACGCCGAGCCCGTTCACCATCGTGGTGTGCGAGTCGGTGCCCACGATCGTGTCGGGGAACGCGTCGCCGTCGTCGGTCTGGAAGACCACTCGGGCGAGGTACTCGAGGTTCACCTGGTGGCAGATGCCGGTGCCGGGCGGGACGACCTGGAACTGCTCGAAGGACTGCTGCGCCCAGCGCAGGAGCTGGTACCGCTCGAGGTTGCGCTCGTACTCGATCGCGACGTTGTCCTCGAACGCGCGCGGTCCACCCGAACGCTCCGCGATCACGGAATGGTCGATGACCAGCTCGCAGGGGACCAAGGGGTCGACGCGCGAGGGGTCGCCACCGAGCGCGCGCAGCGCGTCGCGCATCGCGGCGAGGTCGACGACCGCTGGCACCCCGGTGAAGTCCTGCATCAGGACGCGTTCGGGGCTGAACGGGATCTCCTTGGGTTCAGGAGCCCGGCTGGGGGTGCTCGCCGCGCTCCAGCGCGCGACCGTCTCGATGTCCGCACCGGTCACCGACTTCGCGTCTTCGTGCCGGAGGACGTTCTCGAGAAGGATCTTCACGGTGTAGGGGAGGCGTTCGGACCCGGTGACGGCGGAGAGGCGGAAGATCTCGAACCGCCGGTCACCCACGTGGAGAACGGAGCGCGCGTGAAAACTGTCGGGGTGTGCCATGCCGCCATTCTGCCGCCTGCGGCGGAGGGGTCCGGACGAGGCCTCACGACATGTGCCCTGCTGCTGCCCCATTGTGCAGCCCCATCGTGATCGGACCCGTCTCGCACGGCGCGAAGATGGGCCATGCCGGACGTCGCCTCGGTTCTCGCCCAACGCCTGCAGGCCGCTTTCGACACGGTGGCGCCCGGGGCGGACCCGGTGCTCCGGCCGTCGGATCGGGCGGACTTCCAGGCGAACGGCGCGCTGGCCCTCGCCAGGCGCCTCGGGCGCCCGCCCCGGGAGATTGCCGACGCAATCGCCGCTGCAGCGCAGCTCGACGACGTGTGCGAACGAGTGGAGGTCAGCGGACCGGGGTTCGTGAACCTGGTCCTCTCGACGCCGTTCGTGGAGCGGAGCGTCCGGGAGATGGCCGTCGACTCGCGGCTCGGTGTGGAGCGGACCCTCGCCCCGGAACGAGTCGTCGTCACATACTCCCACCCGAACGTCGCGAAGGAGATGCACGTCGGGCATCTGCGCTCAACGGTCATCGGCGACGCGCTGTGCCGGATGCTCGGCCACCTCGGGCACGACGTCGTGCGCGAGAACCACATCGGGGACTGGGGGACGCCGTTCGGGATGCTCATCGAGCACCTGCTCGACGTCGGGGAGGAGGCTGCGATCACCAAGCTTTCGGTCGGCGACCTCACCGGCTTCTACCAGGCCGCGCGGGCGTCCTTCGACGGAGACGACGAGTTCAAGGACCGCAGCCGGCGACGGGTGGTCCTCTTGCAACGCGGCGACGCCGAGACCCTGCGCATGTGGCGCGTGCTGGTCGACCACAGCATCTCGTACTTCGACGAGGTCTACGAGAAGCTCGGCGTGCTGCTGACCGACGACGACATCAAAGGCGAGAGCTTCTACAATCCGATGCTTCCCCAGGTCGTCAAGGACCTCGATGCCGCCGGCCTGCTGGTCGAGGACGCCGGGGCGCTTTGCGTCTTCCCTCCGGGGTTCACGAACCGTGAGGGTGGGCCCCTGCCGCTCATCGTGCAGAAGTCCGACGGCGGGTTCGGCTATGCAGCGACCGATCTCGCGTGCATCCGCCACCGTGTCGACGTCGTGGGCGCCACCAGGATGCTGTACGTCGTGGGCGCGCCCCAAGCCCAACACCTCGAGATGTGCTTCGCGGTCTCCCGCATGGCCGGGTGGCTTCCCTCTGGCGTGGAGGCGGTGCATGTGCCTTTCGGCAGCGTGCTCGGCACCGATCATCGGATGCTGCGGACCCGCGCTGGGACCTCGGTGAAGCTCGTCGACTTGCTGGACGAGGCAGTGGCCCGTGCCGCCGAGGCCATGGCGGAGCGCGGGCGCGACGCCGCCCTCTCGTCAGAGGAGCAGCGTTCCGTGGCTCACGCGCTCGGGATGGGTGCGATCAAGTACGCCGACCTCTCCACCGACCGCGTCCGCGACTACGTCTTCGACTGGGACCGGATGCTCAGCTTCGAAGGTGACACGGGGCCGTACTTGCAGTACGCGCACGCGCGGATCCGATCGATCTTCCGGCGAGCGACCGAGCCCGCGGGCGCGGAGCCCGAACCGGGAGGCGAACGCGCCGAGCGAGGGTCCGTCATCGTGCTGCGAGCTCCCGAGGAGCGCGCGCTCGGTCTCTCGCTGATCGGGTACTCGGCAGCGATCCGGGCAGCTGTCGAGGAGCTCTCCCCCTCGAAGTTGTGCGCGTACCTGTATTCGCTCGCGACGACCTTCACCACGTTCTACGAGCGTTGCCCCGTGCTGCGCGCGCCGGACGAAACGACGAGGCTGAGTCGTCTCGCGCTCGCCGAGACCACTGCGCTCGTGCTCTCGGAGGGTCTCGGCCTTCTCGGGATCGAGGCGCCCGAACGGATGTGATCGAGCCTTCGTCCGCGCACGAGCAGCCCCGGCGAGCCTCGACCGGCGAGCCGCGAGCCTCGAGCCGCGACCGCGCGGACGCTCCTGCTGGCTAACCTCGCGCCAGGTGCCGTCGACGCGAGGCGGCGCCGACCGTGCATTCGTAGGCGAGCCCGAAGTCTCGGCGGCACGAGGCGGCGACACGCTGGCGTGTGACGTCCGGGCGCACCGGCGCGCGGGACATGGTTCGCCCGAAGGGGCGGTGCACAGTGGCGTCGCGTCACCGCAGGAGCGGCCGGTGCAGGCACTCCAAGAGCGAAGCAGCACAGGGGGTCGACGGCACCGGCTCCCGTTGTGGATCCTGGTCCTCCTCGTCGTCCTTCTCGCGGGCGGCGGCGCCGCCTACGCGCTGAGCCAGCCGACGCGGATGTCGCTCGCATGCTCGGGAAGCGCGTGCGCCACGCGCACGGGCTCCCCCAAGACGGGCTCCCGGGGGACAGGGGGGACCCCCGCTCGTGCCGTCCAGCGCGGTGCCGACGCCTTCCGGGTCTCTTCGACCACACCGACGCCCGGCGCGACGGGGATCGCATCGGACGCCAAGCTCACGGTGACCTTCGACTCGGCGCTCGACTCTGGCGGACCTACGCCGACGCTGTCGCCTGCAGTGGCCGGCTCGTGGCAGCAGGTGTCCGCCGACCGGCTCGTCTTCTCGCCGTCGGCGCCATTCGTGCCCTTCGAGACGTACACGCTCAGGATCCCTGGGGGTCCTGACGGCATGCGGAGCGCCTCTGGCGCCCGTCTCAGGGCGGACGTCGCCGTGAAGTTCACCATTGCGAACGGCAGCGTGCTCCGGCTCCAGCAGCTCCTCGCCGAGCTCGGATACTTGCCGGTCACGTACAGCGGTGCGACGCCGCCGCCACAGGAGTTGGCCACACCGCAGCCCGGTGGGTTCACCTGGCGGTGGCCCGGCCTCCCGCCAGAGCTCACGGGCCAATGGCTGCCGGGATACCAGAATGCGCTGACAAAGGGGGCCGTCATGATGTTCGAGACAGAGAACGGCCTCTCCGTCGACGGCATCGCCGGGCCGGAAGTGTGGAGCACCCTGCTGCGCGACGTGGTGAGCCGCAAGACGAACACCGAGCCGGTCACCTATGTGCTCGTGACAAAGGTGGAGCCCGAGCACCTCACAGCATGGGTGAACGGAGTGCTGCGATTCCGGGACATTCCGGTCAACACGGGTGTGCCGGGCGCGAACACCACAGACGGGACCTTCCAGGTCTTCGAGCACGTGCCGTACTCGGACATGAGGGGCGTGAACGTCACAGGCAGCAAGTACACAGACCCGCACGTGCCGTGGGCGAGCTACTTCAACGGCGGGGATGCGCTCCACGGTTTCCCTCGTGCCACCTACGGATGGCCGCAGAGCAACGGGTGCGTCGAGATGCCCATCGCCACAGCCGGCAAGCTCTGGCCGTACACCCCGATTGGCACGCTGGTCACCGTGATGGGGCCGAGCTCGGGCGGGACAGCCCCTGCCACCACGACGACCGCTCCGGCCACCACCACGACCACCCCGGCGACGTCGTCGGCCGTCCCGACCGCCCCGGCGACCACCACCCCGGCCACGACAACGACCACTCCGGCCACGACCACCCCGGCCGCCCCGGCCACCCCGGCCGCCACCACCCCGGCCACCACCACCCCGGCCACCCCGGCCGCCACCACCCCGGCCACCACCACCCCGGCCACCACGACGACCACCCCGGCTACGACGACCACCCCGGCGACGTCGTCGGCCGCCCCGGCCGGCGCAACACCGCCGTCCCCACGCGCCCCCGCGGGATGAGGAGCGGCCAGAG
>JAJYXS010000108.1 GCA_021801615.1 Actinomycetes bacterium | reverse complement strand
GCGAAGCGGTCGAGGAGCGCGACCGAGACGAGCGGCACCCCCACCGCGATGGGGAGCCAGTAGCGGCCTTGGCCACCGAGCCCCAGGTGGCGCGCTTGGGCGTAGGTGAGGACGACCGGCAGGACGACGACGGTGGCGAGCAAGAGGAGCAGGGTCCACGCCCGGCGTGCCCGTGCACTCGACACGGCGAGGAGGAAGACGAAGGCGACGATCACGAGCCACACGACGTAGGTGAGCAGGGGGGACCGCGTGGCGTTCCATCCGAAGACCCCCACCATCTGCCGGAGCCAGCTCCCCGTGCTCCCGGCGACGGTGCCGAGCAGCCGGAGGCTGGACTCGCCGGGGGCCGCAGGCGCGCCGGGCACGAGGTCCAAGGAGTGCTGGGCGAGGACCCACCACAGTGCGAACGCGCAACAGGCCACGAGCGGGGCCACCGAGAGGCGAGCCGCCCGGGTGCCGAGCACCCCGACGAGGGCGCGCCAGCCGCCCAAGAGGCTCAAGACGACCAGCGCGATGCCCACCCACAGCAAGGAGATGGGGCGAGCGAGCGACAAGAGCCCGATCGCGACGGCGAAGAGCGCGACGAGGCCCGGCGGCGGATGGTCGGGGTGCTCGAGGACGAGCACGAGCCCTGCGGTCCAAACCAGGATCGCGGCGCAGATCTCGAAGCCGCTCGGGTTGACCATGCCTCCGATGAACCAGGTCATCGGCGTCGTCGCCACCATCACCCCGAGCAAGAGCAGCTTGCGGCGCGACCACACGACGACCGCAAGGAGCGCAAGGGAGACGAGCGCCGCGTTCAACAGCGCGCTCGTGAGCCGCATGAGATAGATGCCGGTCCTCGAGACGAACACAAGGGAGGGGAGCCCGACGACGAGGTAGTACAGCGGCGGGTACCGCCCGACGTAGGTGGCGACGTGGACCGTCTTGGTCGAGGTGCTGAGCGCCGACGCGCACGACGCCGGGATCGCCGGGTGGAACTTGTCGCACAGCCCGTAGGTCGTCCCGGCGGCGAAGACCTCGGGGATGTGCACCGCGGTGTAGGCGCTCGCGGGCCCGTCGATTGTGTAGCCGACCACCTCCCCGCGCACCGCGGCTGCGGCGTAGGCCACCTGGGTCGGCTCGTCGGGCGAGGCGAACAGCGGGGTGGCGAGGGACCACGCCGCGAAGTTCACGAAGGTGAGCACGAGGCAGGCCGCGAACAGCCCCCACACCCCGGCGAAGCGCCCCTTTGACCCTCTGGGCCACCCTCTTCGGCTGCGGAGGTGCCGCCGGCGGACGGTGCGCGTGAGGGGCGCGGTGGGCGGCGTTGTCAGCTGCAGCACGACGGGCTCTCGGGGGCCAAGGCTACCCGGGGCAGGTCACCGGCGCATGCCCGGCCCGAGCGCCGCGATCCACCGCCGTTCGAGCCCTCATGGCACCGCATCCTTGCACGCCCGTCGAGCACGCCCGTCGGCCAGCTGGCTGGTCCGACGAAACGTCACGGGTCAGGACCTCCACCTCGTGAGACCATAGGGCAGCTCCGGGGGGCACCCGCTGTGAAGACCCGTTCCCGAGCAATCCGCGCGTTCGGAGAGTCCGAATCGCACTCGCGCCCTCCCGACGAGCAGACGCGTGCGCTGGGCCGGGCTCAGAGGCGTGCGGAGACGGGAAAGGGGGATTGCGGCCGACAGCTCGGGGGAGTGACCGCGAGCAGGTGCTCGGCGGCGTCCCCCAGCGACGCCCGCGGTCGGGTGCCGACGCATCGCGAGGTTCCTTTCGGCCCACCACGGGCGGTACGCTGCGGACGCCGAGAGCCGCTGACCAGGACTTTCTCGCTCCGGGGCTGGGACTCGAACCCAGAACCAACGGATTAACAGTCCGCTGCGCTGCCGATTGCGCCACCCCGGAAGGGTCGAGGGGCCAGCCTACCAAAGCCCGCTCGCCGGCCCGGGCCCGGCGTCAGGCCTCCTCCAGGTAATCACGCAGCAAGAAGGCGGCGTCGGGGCGCCGCAGCTTCGCCAGCGTCTTCGACTCGATCTGGCGGACACGCTCGCGGGTGACGCCGAACTCCTTTCCGACCTCCTCGAGCGTGCGGATCTTGCTGTCGTCGAGCCCGAACCGCATCCTGACGATGTCCTGCTCCCGCTCGGTGAGGAACGCCAGCGCCGCCTTCACGGCACGATCGAGCATCGCGCGGGTGGCTGCGTCGTCGGGCACGACGGCACTGCGATCTTCGATCATGTCCGACAGGCTGAAGTCGTCCTCTTCGCCCACGGGCTGCTCGAGCGAGATCGTGTCGAGGCTGAGCCGCTGGACCTCCCGCACGCGCTCGATCGGGAATTCGACACGCTGCGCCACCTCTTCGGGGGTGGGCTCGCGACCCAGCTCCTGGAGGAGCTGGCGCTGCGCCCAGACCACCTTGTTGATCGTCTCGACCATGTGCACCGGGATGCGGATCGTGCGTGCCTGGTCTGCGATCGCTCGCGTGATGGCCTGCCGGATCCACCACGTCGCGTACGTCGAGAACTTGAACCCCTTCTCGTAGTCGAACTTGTCGACGGCCCGCATCAGCCCGAGGTTGCCTTCCTGGATCAGGTCCAAGAAGGCGAGGCCGCGGTTTCGGTAACGCTTCGCAATGGAGACCACGAGCCGGAGGTTCGCCTCGATGAGCGCCTCCTTCGCCTGCTCGCCGAGGCGGACGGCGCGCCCGTCGCGAAGCTGCTCCTCGGGCGAGAGCAGGTGCTCGGAGGGCCCCCCTGCAGCCGTCGCCTCGGCGTGCGCAGCCAGACGGGCAGCCGCCTCGATCCCTTCTTGGATCCGCCGCGCCATCTCGACCTCGAGCTCCGCGCTCAGCAGCGGGACCTTGCCGATCTCCTTCAGGTACGTATGGACCGGATCCTCTGCGCTGCCGTTCAGGTGCTCGGACGACCCCACGCCATCCGAGGAGGGTCTCGCCTTGCCCGGCGACCGAGGCGGGGACGCCGCGCTGGTCGTGCCCCGAACGTCGCGAACGGTGCCTCCTTCTCCCGCGAGCTTGCCGTTCGTGCTCATCCAGGCTCCGTCGTCCTCGTCCGAGGTGCGCCCCGTGCGGGACCCTCTTGTACGCCGAGCAACCACGCTACCAACCGGTCCGCGGCCTCGCGACTCCGAGCTGGGTCGTCGAGCTCCGCGATCCAGCGCCGCACCGACGCGGTCTCGACGTTCACGTCGGCCAGCTCGAGCTGGCCGATCCGCGCGGCGCTGACCCGCCCAGCGAGCGCCCTCGATGCAGCCTCCCGGGCGAGCCGGGCGATCAGTGTGCCAGCGGCATCGCCGGGCGCACTTTCAGGGAGGTCCGGCTCTTCGACGGCCAGCCGTCGCAGCAGGCTCGCAACCTCCTCGTCCGCCCCGTCGACCGCGTCTTGCAGGCTCTCGGCGCCCGCGAGCGCGACGAACGCCCGCCGCTGGAGCTCGTCGACGAAGAGCACCTCCTCGAGCCGGTCCGCGACCAGCTCCGGGCGGTGCACTGCGAGCCGGAGCGCCGCCAGGCCGGGGCGGTTGACCGCAGGCCGCCGCGCCCGCGCTTCGGCCGGAACGCCGTGTCCAGCCAGCCGATGCGACCGCTCGGGGCGTTCACCGCCCATCGCTGCCGATGGCGTCTGCAGCGAGGCCGCCCGGGCGCGCAGCAACTCGGGTTCGAGCCTGGTCGCGTCGGCCACCCGCATCAGGTACGGATCGCGAACGAGCGGGTCCGGATGCTGCGAGATCGCCGCGAGGGCCGCTTCGGCGGCCCTCGCCCGGCCCTCGGGCGTGGACAGGTCGTGGACGGCCAGCACCCTGTCGACACGGAACTGCAAGAACGGGACCGACCCGGCGACCGCCTTGCGCAGGGCGTCGGGATCCGCGCGCGCGAGGTCGGCAGGATCGGCCCCTCCAGGAAGCTGCGCGACCCTGACGTCGACGTCGTGGCGCCGTTCCCACTCGTAGACGCGCGCAGTCGCCGACTGTCCCGCCTGATCGGCGTCGTACGCGAGCACGATGCGACGGCCGAAGTTGCGCAGGAGACGGAAGTGCTCCTCGCCCAGCGCGGTGCCGCACGTCGCGACGGCGCGCTCGATCCCCGCGATGAAGCACCCGATGACGTCGGTGTAGCCCTCGCACACCACCACCTCCCCGGAGGCGACGACGTCGTGCTTCGCCCAGTTCAGACCGTACAGGGTACGGCGCTTCGAATAGATGGGCGTCTCCGGAGAGTTCTTGTACTTGGGCTCCGTGCGGCGGTTCCCATGCGGCCTCGCGCTCGCTCCGCCGGCCTCGGGGAGGAGCCGCCCGCCGATCGCGATCGGGCGCCCCGAGGGGTCGAAGATGGGGAACAGCACCCTGGCACGAAGGGCGTCTTGGATCCTCCCTGCGCGGTTCACGAACCCGAGCCCGGTCTCGGTCGCGACCTGCGGGGTGAGCGCGAGCGCTCGAGCCATCGCGTCCCAGTCGTCTGGAGCCCATCCCAGTTGGAACCTGCGCACAACGGCGCCGTCGTACCCTCGCGAGCGCAGGTAGTCGCGCGCGCGGCCCGCGTCCGGTGCCGAGAGGAGCCGCTCGTGGTACCACGCGACCGCCTTCGTCATCGCCTCGATCAGCTCGCTCCGTCGCCTGCGGTCCGTGGCGCCCTCGGTCTCGTGCAGGACGATCCCGGCCCGGTCCGCGAGAAGCCGCACCGATTCAGCGAAGTCCAGGCGCTCGGTCGCGCGCACGAAGGTGATCGCGTCGCCCGATTCGTGGCAGCCGAAGCAGTAGTAGAAGCCCTCCTCGGCGTTCACGCTGAACGACGGCGTGCTCTCCGCGTGGAACGGGCAGAGCCCCACCCAGCGGCGCCCCTGCTGGCGAAGCGCGGTGTGCTCGGAGACGAGCGCGACGATGTCGGTGGAGGCGCGCACCTGCGCCACCTCCTCGTCGGGGATGCTCACTCAGCGGAGGGTACCCCGAGCCGCTGGCGCACCCGCACACTTGGCGGCCTCCACGAGCACCCGCCTCAGGAGAGGGACCACGCCAGGGATCGGACCGGACCCCAGAGGATCGGCCAGGCCCGGCGGAGTCAGGAGCGACCGCGAGCCCCTTTGCCGTTGTGCGCGCGCCCTGCCCGCTCGAGGGGCGCCACGGACCTCGCCGTCCCGAGCGTCCTGGAGCCCCCGGAGGACGCCGTCGCCTTCTCCTTCTTCCGAGAGCTCGGCCGCGTCCTCGACGCCGACAACGCCTTCGACTCGGCGCGCTTCGTCCCTCCGCGGTCCCGCGACGAGCCCGGCGCGACGGGGCCCTCCCCCTTGGCTCCGGCGCTTCGACCGCGCCCGCGCGGCGCCTCGTCCTGCTCACCGGCGGCGATGACCGCCTGCGCGGCAGCGAGGCGAGCGACGGGCACCCGGAAGGGCGAGCAGCTCACGTAATCGAGGCCGGCGCCATAGAAGAAGCGGATCGACGCCGGGTCGCCACCGTGCTCGCCGCAGACGCCTACCTTCAGTTCCGGCTTCGTGTCGCGCCCGCGCGCGGTCGCGACGCGCACCAGCTCGCCCACACCGTCGACGTCGACGGTCTCGAACGGGTTCCGAGTGAGGAGCCCTTTCTCGAGGTACGCGGACATCATCCTGCCTTCGACGTCGTCTCGGCTGAAGCCGAAGGTCATCTGCGTGAGGTCGTTCGTGCCGAACGAGAAGAAGTCGGCCACCTCTGCGATCTCGGCCGCCCGGAGCGCGGCGCGCGGCGTCTCGATCATCGTGCCGATGTTCACTTCGATCCCTGCGCCGTTCGTCGACGCCCGCCCTCGACGCGATCCCTTTCGGCGGCCGTTCGTCGACGGCTCCTCCGCACCGCTCGTCTCGGCGATCGCCTCTTCGACCCAGCTTCGTGCGAGCGCGAGCTCCTCGCGGGAGACAGTGAGCGGGATCATGATCTCGACGACCGGGTGACCACCTGCCGCCGCGCGCTCGCGCGCCGCCTGCATCAGCGCTCGCACCTGCATCGCGTACAGGCCCGGCTTGATCACCCCGAGCCGCACGCCTCGGGTGCCGAGCATCGGGTTCGCCTCGCGCCAAGATTTCGCAGCCTCGAAGAGCTTGTGCTCCTCGGCGCTGTGGCCAGTCGTCGCCTCCTTGACGGCGAGCTCTTCGATCGACGGGAGGAACTCGTGCAACGGAGGGTCCAGCAGCCGGACGGTCACCGGCAGCCCGTCCATCGCCTCGAGGATCGAGACGAAGTCCTCCCGCTGCACCTCGCGCAACTGCTCGAGCGCCTCGCGTTCTTCGTCCTCGCCTTCCGCGAGGATCATCCTGCGCACCACGGGCAGCCGGTCCTCGCCGAGGAACATGTGCTCGGTGCGGCACAGCCCGATCCCTTCGGCACCCAGCCGGCGGGCGTTGGCGGCGTCCTCCCCGGTATCGGCGTTGGCGCGCACCCCGAGCTCCCCGGCACGGATCTCGTCCGCCCAGCCGAGCAGGACGTCGAATTCGGGTGGCGGCGATGCCGCCGTGAGCTCGACCCTCCCCGCGACCACCTCTCCGGTCGAGCCGTCGATGGAGACCCACTCGCCTTCGTGCACGGTGACGCCGCCGGCGCTGAAGCTGTGCCGCGCGATGCGGAGCGCCTCCGCTCCGACCACCGCTGGCTTGCCCCACCCTCGCGCCACGACCGCCGCGTGGCTGACGAGGCCGCCTCGCGCGGTCAGGACGCCGTCGGCCGCGAGCATGCCGTGCACGTCCTCGGGGGAGGTCTCGTTGCGCACGAGCACCACGTGCTCGCCCCGCTTCCCGGCGGCCTCTGCGTCGTCGGCGGTGAAGTAC
>JAJYXS010000208.1 GCA_021801615.1 Actinomycetes bacterium | reverse complement strand
GCGGCGGGCGTCGCGATGGTGCTCACCGGCGAACGCCACTTTTGGCATTGACCGCGCGCCTCCTCGACGGAGAGCGCGTCGCGGCGCAGGTCCGCGCCGACGTGGCCCGGCGTGTGGAGCGGCTCCTCGCCCGGGGGATCCGCCCGGGGCTCGGGACCGTGCTCGTGGGTGACGACCCGGCGAGCGCCCGGTACGTCGAGATGAAGATCGCGGACTCCGCCGAAGTGGGGATCTCGAGCGTCCACGAGCACCTCCCCGCCGACGCGTCGCAGCAGGAGGTGGAGGCGGTCGTCGCGCGCCTGAACGCGGATCCGCGGGTGCACGCCTACATCGTGCAGCTGCCGCTGCCCGCCCACCTCGACACCGAGCAAGTGCTCGTCGCGGTCGACCCGGCGAAGGACGCGGACGGGCTCCACCCAGTGAACCTCGGGCGCCTCGTCGCGGGCCGCCCGGAGGTCCTGCCCTGCACGCCGATCGGCGTCGTGGAGCTGCTCGCCGCCCACGGAGTCCCCGTGGAAGGCCGCCACGTGGTCGTGATCGGCCGGGGGCTCACCGTCGGCCGGCCTCTCGCGCTGCTGCTCTCCTCGAAGAGGCCCGGCTGCAACGCGGCCGTCACCGTGGTGCACACGGGCGTCGAGGACCTGGCGGGGCTCGTGCGGTCGGGTCATGTCGTCGTCGCGGCGGCGGGGCGTGCCGGGCTGGTCACGCCCGGCATGGTGAGGCCCGGTGCGGCGGTGGTGGGCGTGGGGACCTCGTTCGAAGGGCGTCGGCTCCTCTCCGACGTGGAGGAGTCGGTCGCCGAGGTGGCGGGTTGGATCACCCCGCGCATCGGCGGCGTCGGTCCCATGACGCGCGCGATGCTGCTGCGCAACTGCGTGCTCGCCGCCGAGCGGTCCGCAGCTACCATCGGCGGGTGACCCGGATCGCGGACCTCCTCGCGGCGGGAAAGACCTGGTCCTTCGAGTTCTTCCCGCCTCGCAGCGACGCCGAGCAGGCGACGCTCACGCGCACCTTGCACGACCTCGAGCCTCTCGGGCCGTCCTTCGTGTCGGTCACCTACCGCGGCAGCGCCGCGTCCCGGCGGCGCACCTACGAGGTCGTGACCGCGATGCTGCACGTCACGAGGCTCACGCCGATGGCGCACCTGACCTGCGTCGGCCACACCCGTCTCGAGCTCGCCGAGATCCTCGTCGAGTACCGCAAGGCCGGCGTCGTGAACCTCATGGCGCTCGGGGGCGACCCGCTCGCGACAGCCGAAGACGGCCAGGGAGAGCTCGCCCACGCGTTCGAGCTGGTCCAGCTCGCGAGAGCGATCGGCGGCTTCTCGATCGGCGTCGCCGCCCATCCAGCCGGCCATCCCGCGTCGGCGGACCTGGACACGGACCGTGCTCACCTTGCAGAGAAGCTCGAGCTGGCCGACTTCGCGATCACGCAGTTCTTCTTCGAGGCCGAGCAGTACAGAGGGCTCGTGGAGGACCTCGCCCGCCGTGGGCTCACCAAGCCGGTGCTGCCGGGCATCATGCCGGTGACGTCGCTTGCGTCGATCCCCCGGATGGCCGAGATGGGCTCGCCGGTGCCCCGATGGGCCCAGGCCCGCCTGCAGGCGGCGGCGGAAACGGGCGGGGACGACGCGGTGCGCGCCGAGGGCATCGCGATGGCAACCGAGCTGTGCCGGGACGTGCTCGAGCTGGGCGCGCCGGGCCTGCACTTCTACACGCTGAACCGCTCGACCGCGACGCGCGAGATCTACCGGTCCCTCGGCCTCTCCCCCACTCCTCAGCCGGACGTCCCTGGCACGCCCAGCGTCTCCAGCGCGGCGTTGAGCGTGGGCGACGGGCGCATCACGGCGGCGGCCCGGCCGGGGTCCGGGTGGTAGTAGCCGCCCAGGTCGACAGGTGCTCCCTGGACCGAGAGCAGCTCGTCCACGATCACCTGCTCGCCGTCCGCCAGCGTCTTGGCGAGCCCGGAGAAGGTCGATGCCAGCGCGAGGTCCTCGGTCTGGCCCGCCAGCTCCTGGGCCCAGAACAGGGCGAGGAAGAAGTGGCTGCCTCGGTTGTCGACGCCTCCCACCTTCCGGCCCGGTGACTTCATCTCGTCCAAGAGCCGCTCGGTCGCCTTGTCGAGCGTCCTGGCCAGGACGCCGACGCGCGGATTGCCCGCCTTCTCGGCGAGCAGCGCGAGGCTGACCGCGAGCGCGAGGAACTCGCCGAGGCTGTCCCATCGCAGGAAGTTCTCTTCCAGGAGCTGCTGGACGTGCTTGGGCGCCGAGCCGCCGGCCCCCGTCTCGAACAGCGCGCCGCCGGCGAGCAGCGGCACGATCGAGAGCACCTTGGCGCTCGTGCCCACCTCCATGATCGGGAAGAGGTCCGTCAGGTAGTCCCTCAGGACGTTGCCGGTCACCGAGATCGTGTCCTCGCCCCGTCGCATTCGCGCGAGCGCGTGCGCGGTGGCCGCGGCGGGCTCCATGATCTCGATGGAGAGGCCCTCGGTGTCCTCGTGCGCCAGTGCGGCGTGGACCTTCTCGAGCAGCTTCGCGTCGTGCGGGCGCGTCTCGTCGAGCCAGAACACCGCCGGGTCCCCGCTCTCGCGGGCCCGGCGGACCGCGAGCTGCACCCAGTTCGTCACCGCAAGGTCGGTGGTCCGGCAGACACGGAAGATGTCACCCTCGGACACCGGCTGCTCGAGGAGCGGCGTGCCGGTCCGGTCGAGGACCCGGACCGTGCCGGCGACGGGGATCTCGAAGGTGGTGTCGTGGCTCCCGTACTCCTCGGCCGCCTGGGCCATGAGCCCGACGTTGGGCACCGAGCCGATCGTCGCCGGGTCCAGCGCGCCGTGCGTCCGGCAGTCGTCGACGAAGACCTTGTAGACGCCCGAGTAGCTGCTGTCGGGGACCACCGCCAAGGTGTCCGCCTCCTCGCCGTCGGGACCGGACATGTGGCCGGAGTTGCGGATCATCGCGGGCATCGAGGCGTCGATGATGACCGAGTTCGGCACGTGGAGGTTCGTGATGCCTCGGGCCGCGTCGACCATCGCGAGGCGAGGTCCCGCGGCCGCCTCTTCGTCGAAGGAGGCCCGGATCTGCTCGCCGCCGGGCACCGAGGCGAGGCCGTCGAAGATGGCCGCCAGCCCGTCGGCCGGGTCGAGGCCGGCGGCGGCGATCGCGTCGCCGTAGCGGCCGAAGGTCCGAGGGAAGAGCGCGCGGATCACGTGGCCGAAGATGATGGGGTCGGAGACCTTCATCATCGTCGCCTTGAGGTGGACGGAGAAGAGGACGCCTTGCTCCTTCGCGCGTGCCGCCTGGGCGGCGACGAAGCGCGTCAGGGCGTCGACCCGCATGACCGCGGCATCGACGATCTCGCCGGCTTCCACCGGCACCTCGTCGGCCAGCGCGTGGGTCTCCCCGCCGCGGGTCACGAGCTCGATCCGCAGGGAGCCGGTCTCCGCCACGACCGCTGATCTCTCGGTGTGGCGGAAGTCGTCGTCGGCCATCGAAACCACGTCCGTCTTCGAAGCGGGTGTCCACGCGCCCATCCAGTGCGGGTGCGCCCGGGCGTGGTTCTTGACCGGAGCGGGGACCCGCCGGTCCGAATTCCCCTGGCGCAGCACAGGGTTCACCGCGCTGCCCTTGACGGCGTCGTAGCGGGAGCGCACGTCGCGCTCTTCGGCGTCGGCGGGGCTCTCGGGGTAGTCGGGCACCGCGTACCCCTGTCCCTGGAGCTCCGCGATCGCGGCGCGCAGCTGAGGCACCGACGCCGAGATGTTCGGCAACTTGATGATGTTGGCCTCCGGGCTCGAGGTGAGCGCCCGCAGCTCGGCCAGCGCGTCCGGGACGCGCTGGTCCTCGCGGAGTCGGTCGGGGAAGGCGGCGAGGACACGACCGGCGAGCGAGATGTCCCGCGTCTCGACGGTGGCGCCCGCGGTGGCCGCGAAGGCGCGCACGATCGGGAGCAGCGAGTAGGTCGCGAGCGCCGGCGCTTCGTCGGTGTAGGTGTAGATGATGGTCGATCTGGTCACGGTGCTCCGCTTCGCGTCGGGTCGGGTGGCGTCGAGTGGTCGGACGACCCCTCCGGGTCACAAGATCACCACGTCACGGCGGCGGCCGCCAACCGGATGCGCTTCGAAGGGCGCGAGCGGCACAAGGTAACGTGCGGGTCATGGCCTCACCTTCCCCGGTCCACGTCACGGTCACCGGCGCAGCCGGCCAGATCGGCTACTCGCTGCTCTTCCGGATCGCCTCCGGCCAGCTGCTCGGCGAGGACCAGCCGCTGGTGCTCCGCCTGCTCGAGATCGAGCCGGCGATGAAGGCGCTCGAGGGCGTGGTCATGGAGCTCGACGACTGCGCGTTCCCGCTCCTCGCCGGGGTGGTCGCCACGGCGGACCTGAAGACCGCCTTCGACGGGACGTCGTGGGCCCTGCTCGTCGGGTCGGTCCCGCGCAAGGCCGGCATGGAGCGTGGCGACCTGCTCGGGGTGAACGGGGGGATCTTCAAGCCGCAGGGCCAGGCGATCGCGGCGCACGCCGCGTCCGACGTCCGCGTGCTGGTCGTCGGGAACCCCTGCAACACGAACTGCCTGATCGCCCGCTCGAACGCGCCGGAGGTGCCCGCGGATCGCTGGTTCTCGATGACCCGGCTCGACGAGAACCGCGCCGACACCCAGCTCGCGCGCCGCGCGGGGGTGCCGGTCACCTCGGTCACGAACCTCGCTGTCTGGGGCAACCACTCCTCGACGCAGTACCCCGACTTCCAGAACGCCCGGATCGACGGCCGGCCCGCGCCCGAGGTGATCGGAGACCGTGCGTGGCTGGAGGGCGAGTTCCTCACCACCGTGCAGCAGCGTGGCGCCGCCGTCATCGGCGCGCGCGGGGCGTCCTCGGCCGCGTCCGCGGCCAGCGCGGCGATCGACACGGTGGTCGGGCTGCGCAGCGCGACGCCCGAGGGGGACTGCGTGTCGGTGGCGGTGGCGAGCTCCGGAGAGTACGGCGTCCCCGAGGGGCTCCAGTTCGGGATGCCGGTGCGCGCGGACGGGCGTGGCGGGTGGTCGGTGGCCGAAGGGTTCACGCACGACGCGTTCGCGCTCGAGCGGTTCCGGGTGACGACCGAGGAGCTCCTCGCCGAGCGGGCGGAAGTGGAGGCGATGGGTCTCCTCGGTTGAGAGCGTCCCCGCGAGCGCCTGAGCGGCCGCGGGGACGAGGGGTCGCGTGCGCGGGTGCGTCCGACGGGCGAGCGCCCGGGCGCGACGCCCGCCAGGTGGCGGAGCGCTACTGGGCGGCCGGGGCGGTGCGCTGGGGGATCTCGATCCCCGCGCTCGTGAGGAAGCGAAGCTTCTTCGCCACCGTGTCCTGCCAGACGACCATCTCCGCGTCGAAGTGCGAGCGGTTGCCTTCCTCGCAGGCGTGCTCGACTTCGTCGAACGCCGCGTCCTCGGCGTCCAGGAGCTGGCGGTACCGGAGGAGGAAGTGGTCGTCGATCGGCTGGTGCACAGCACGCCTCCCGGGTCCTGGGCCCGCCGGTCACGGGCCGGTCACCCAGAGATTACCCAGGCAGGGGCCGCTCCGACAGCCCTTCGAGGCGCCGAGCCACCGAGGCGAGCAGCGATTGCCCGCTGACCAGGACCGACACGTCTCCTCTGACCTTGACCCGTCCGGCGGCGAGGAGCCCGGCGGGATCGAGCTCGCCGCGGGCGACCAAGACCGCGTCCTCGTAGCGCACAGAGAGCGTCACCTCGCGCGCGGGCGTCCCGGGGCCCGGCGCACAAGGGCCCGGCTGCTCGGGGGGCTGGAGCTCAGGGGGCTGGCGCTCGAGGTGGACGCGGCCGTCTTCGACGCTGAGGGCCACGCGCACCGTCCCTTCGGGTCCGCCGTGGACCACCTGGAGCATCCGGAACGAGACGCCGCGCTCGGGCTCGAGCCCCGCCACGGCCTCGTTGAAGGCAGCGACCCACTCCTCGGAGTAGAGGCGCTCGGGCCGCGGCACCATCAGAGAGGCGTCGCGCCCGCCGCCTCGTCGGCCGAGCGCTTGTGGCGCCGGAGGATCTTGCGGCCGAGCCACGCCACCGGGTCGTAGGACGCATCGACCACACGCTCTTTCATGGGGATGATCGCGTTGTCGGTGATCTTGATGTGCTCGGGGCACACCTCGGTGCAGCACTTCGTGATGTTGCACAGGCCGAGCCCCATGCGCTGGCGAGCCAGCTCGCGGCGGTCGTTCGTGTCGAGCGGGTGCATCTCGAGCTCGGCCAAGCGGATGAAGAAGCGCGGGCCCGCGTAGTGCTGGCTGTTCTCCTCGTGGTCGCGGATCACGTGGCACACGTCCTGGCAGAGGAAGCACTCGATGCACATGCGGAATTCCTGCCCGCGCGCCACGTCCACCTGCTGCATGCGGTAGCCGTCCGGGCCCGGCGGGGCCGGGGCGAAGGCCGGGACGCGCTTTGCGACCTCGTAGTTGAAGCTCACGTCGGTGACGAGGTCGCGCACGATGGGGAACGTCCGCATCGGGGTGACCGTGATGGGGCCTTCCTCGAGCTCGTCCACACGGGTCATGCACATGAGCCGCGGCCGGCCGTTGATCTCCGAGGAGCACGAGCCGCACTTGCCCGCCTTGCAGTTCCAGCGGCAGGCGAGGTCCGGGGCGAGCGTCGCCTGGATCCGATGGACGACGTCGAGCACGACCTCCCCTTCGTTGGCCGGCAGCGTGTAGTCGACGAGGGTGCCGCCGGCCGCGTCGCCGCGCCATACCCGCAGGGTCACGGTCGGCCCGCTCTCGTCCGCGCCGGGCAACTCCTCCGCCGAGGGGCCGGGGATCGCTCCGGGGCCGGGCGCTGCGTGGTCGGTCGGGGGGG
>JAJYXS010000041.1 GCA_021801615.1 Actinomycetes bacterium | reverse complement strand
CACGCAGGTCCTGGTAGCCCTGGTTCACGTCCTCGAGCTCGTAGGTCCGCGTCACGAGCTCGTCCAGTCGCAGCCGGCCGTCACGGTACAAGGAGAGCAGCTTCGGGATGTCGGCGCGCGGGTTGGCCGACCCGAAGATCGACCCGTGGAGCTGCTTCTGGAACAAGGTGAGGATGTGGAGGTTCAGCTTGACGTCCATCTGGGAGAGCGGCGCGATCGCGGTGACCACCGCACGCCCGTCCTTCGCCACGAGGTCGAGCAGCGGCTCGATCAGCTCCCCGTCCGCCACGCCGACGGTGAGAATGGCCTTGTCCGCCATCTGCCCCCGGGTGAGCTCTCCGACGAGGGCCCTCGCGGCCTCCATGTCGGGCGCCGTGTGCGTCGCGCCGAAGGTCAGCGCCTGCTCCCGCTTGAACGCCAGCGGGTCGACCGCGACGACGTGCCTCGCCCCTGAGAGGCGTGCACCCTGCACGGCGTTGACGCCGACGCCGCCGGCGCCGACGACCACGACCGTCTCGCCGGCGCGCACGTCGGCTGCGTAGACGGCCGAGCCCCAACCGGTCGTCACGCCGCAGCCGACGAGAGCCGCGACGTCGAGCGGCACCGACTCGTCGATCTTCACGACGGACGCCTCGTGCACCACCGTGTACGGGCTGAAGGTGCCGAGGAGGCACATGGTGCCGAGGCCGCGACCCTTGGAGGAGAATCGGTGCACCCCGTCGGCGATGGGCACCCCGGCCAGCAGGTGGATGCCGAGATCGCAGAGGTTCTGGCGGCCCGTCGAGCAGTAGTGGCAGCGGCCGCACGCCGGGATGAAGCTGAGCACGACGTGGTCGCCCTCCGACACGCTCGTCACGCCGGGGCCGACGGCCTCGACCACGCCCGCTCCCTCGTGCCCCCCGATCACCGGCAAGGTCACCGGGATGTCGCCGGTCACGAGGTGCTCGTCGGAGTGGCAGAGGCCGGACGCGGCGAGCTTCACCCGGACCTCGCCGGCGACCGGCTCTGCGAGGTCGACCTCCTCGACGCTCCAGGGCTCCCCGAGCTCCCACAGCACGGCCGCTTGCGTCTTCACGGTCCACTCCTGCTCGTTCGCCCCGGACGCCGACCGCGGCCCTCCTCCGCCGGGCGGCCCGCGCAGCGGCAAACTACCACCGGCTCGCGGCTGCAGGCCGCAGCGCCGAGGCCACGAGCACGTGCCCCTCCGAGCGGGAGTCGAGCAGCCAGACGCCCCACTCGGCGTCCGAGCGTTCGACGGCGAGCACCGGGGCCGTCCCCGCGCCGACGGGCGCGTGGTGCTCGACGAGCGCGACCACCGAGTCCGAGGGGACGAGATCGACCGCGTCCTCGACCGCCGCCCAGGCGATCGCGTTGTTCATGTGGGCCCACGCGTCGATGTCGCTTCGTCTGATCGGCCAGGGTCGGGCGGCGCGCGCCACCGGGGCGGGAGGAGCGCCGAGCGTGAGGTGCACAGAGGCCTGCCGACCCGCAGCCGAGGCTCCATAGACGTCGAAGAACCAGCTGCCGAGCCTCGCGGGCTTGCCGGTCACCGTGTCCAGCGCGACCCAGATCGACCTGGCCCAGAGCCGCGCGCCGAGAGAACCTCCGACGAGGGTCGTGCGCTCGGCCCACCGGCTCGCGGTCGCAGAGCAGAAGGTGCGCAGCACGAGCTCCTCTCCGAGCGTCGGGAACCGTTCGATGTCCATGCGCGTGCGACGCAGGACCCAGCCGATCGTCGGAGGCAATGTGGCGCCTGCGGCGTCGTCCTCGGCCACGTCGCCGAGGTAGCGAGCGAGCGCGTCGAGGCGGCCGCGGCGGTCGGGCCCGACGTCGGCCATGCGGACCTTCCGGGAGCCTTGGACGATGCGACCGGCGGTGGGGAGGGTCGGCTCGCTCGGCCGGGTTGGCAGGGGGCCCATCGAGCTGCATGGTGTCCCGCTCCGCGCGCTGCCGCAAGACGCAGAGGGCCTCCGGCCGAGTCCCTAGACTGCAGGAGTCCAGGTCGGGTCCGCAGGCCGTGCGGCCCAAGCCACGGGCAGACGACCGAGCGAATGACGCGAGCGCACACGAAGGACCGGCTTCATCTTGTCGAGCAATGACGACCTCGTCGCCCGCCGCGCCGGCGCACACCGGCACGGCGCGGCGGCCCACGATTACCGCCTCCCGGCACTGCCCGAGCGCGTCGACATCTTCGACACGACGTTGCGCGACGGCAGCCAGCAGGAGGGGCTGTCGCTCACCGTCGACGACAAGTTGCGCGTCGCCGAGCAGCTCGACCATCTCGGCGTCGCCTACGTCGAGGGCGGATGGCCGGGGGCGAACCCGAAGGACGACGAGTTCTTCGCCCGCGCACGCACCGAGCTGCACCTGTCGACGGCGACGCTCGTCGCCTTCGGCTCGACCAGGCGGGCGGGCGTACGCGCCCAGGACGACCAGGTGCTCGGGCACCTCGTCGCAGCCGGCGCACCGGTGGCGTGCATCGTCGCCAAGAGCTGGGACCGCCACGTGCAAGAGGCGCTCCGGACCACCCTGGAGGAGGCGGTCGCCATGGTCGGCGACTCGGTTCGCCACCTGCGCGAGCACGGGCTCCGGGTGTTCTTGGACGCCGAGCACTTCTTCGACGGCTGGCGCCACGACCGGGACTTCGCCCTGCGTGTGCTCGAGGCCGCCGAGGAAGCGGGCGCGGAGGCGCTCGTGCTGTGCGACACGAACGGCGGGTCGCTGCCCGACCAGGTGGGAGAGGCGGTCGCAGACGTCCGGCGCGCCACCAGCGCCCAGCTCGGCATCCACTGCCACAACGACTCGGGGTGCGCGGTGGCCAACTCGCTCGTCGCCGTCGAGGCCGGCGTCACCCAGGTGCAGGGGTGCGTGAACGGCTACGGCGAGCGCGCCGGCAACGCGGACCTCGCCGCCGCGATCCCGAACCTGAGCCTCAAGCTCGGGATCCGCACGCTTCCCGAAGGGCGGCTCGAGCGGCTCACGCCCGTCGCCCACCACATCGCAGAGCTGGTGAACATCGCGCCGGCCTCCCAGCAGCCCTACGTCGGCGCGTCCGTCTTCGCGCACAAAGGGGGCCTGCACGCGAGCGCGATCGCCCGCCGACGTGACCTCTACGAGCACGTCGACCCGGAGCTCGTCGGGAACGGGACCAGGGTCGTGGTCTCCGAGATGGCCGGGCGCGCGACCCTCGCGATGAAAGCGGACGAGCTCGGGCTCGATCTCGACGGCGAGGTCCTCGGCCGGGTGCTCGACGAGCTCAAGCAGCTCGAGCACGAGGGGTACCACTTCGAGGTGGCGGACGGCTCGCTCGAGCTGCTGCTGCGCCGGGCGGCCGGATGGACCCCGGACTTCTTCGAGGTCGAGTCGTTCCGCGTGATCACCGACCATCGCGACCGCGCGCCCGGCGAGCACCTCGGCACCGAGGCGACGGTCAAGGTCCACGTCGGCGAGGATCGCGTCGTCGCGACCGCCGAAGGCAACGGCCCGGTCAACGCGCTCGACGCCGCGCTGCGCCAGGCCATCGCCCCCCGCTTCCCAGCCCTCGACCGGGTGCGGCTGACCGACTACCGGGTCCGCGTGCTCGACACGGGGAAGGGAACCGCCGCGGTCACCCGCGTCCTCGTGGACAGCGCGGACGACGAGCGCACCTGGACGACGATCGGCGTGTCGGAGAACATCATCGAGGCGAGCTGGCAGGCGCTCTACGACGCGGTCGTCTACGCCCTGGTCCACGCCGGCGCCGCGCGCTGAACGCGCCGAGGGTTCCGAGCCGCCGTCCGAGACGACGAAGAGAGGACGAGAGGACCTCGAGCGCCCGGCGCGTGCTCACCCGAGCTTGGTGAGCGCCCGCCGAAGGTTCCTGACCGCCTGGTGGGTCCGCTTCTCGTTCTCGATCAAGGCGAACCGCACGTGGCCGTCGCCGCCGGGGCCGAACCCCTCACCCGGAGAGGTCGCGACCTGCGCCTCTTGGAGGAGCAGCTTGGCGAATTCGATCGAGCCCATCTCGCGGTAGGGCTCGGGGATCGGCGCCCAGACGAACATCGTCCCCTTCGGGGGGGTCACGTCCCAGCCGATCCCACGCAGTCCCGCGCACAGTGCGTCCCGCCGGAGCTCGTAGGCGTGCCGCAGCTCTTCGGGGTAGTCGGGCGCTTCACGCATGGCGACGATGGCGGCGATCTGGATCGGCTGGAACGTCCCGTAGTCGAGGTAGCTCTTCAGCTTCGTGAGGGCCTGGACGATCTCGGCGTTGCCGACGAGAAAGCCGACGCGCCATCCGGCCATCGAGAAGGACTTGGTCAAGGTGTACAGCTCGACCGCGACGTCCTTCGCGCCGGGCACCTGCAGGATCGAGGGCGGACGGTACCCGTCGAAGCCGAGGTCCGCGTAGGCGAAGTCGTGGACGACCACGACCCCGTGGGCCCTCGCGAAGCCGACGAGCCGTTCCATGAACCGAAGGTCGACACAGGCGGTCGTCGGGTTGTGCGGGAAGGAGACCACGACGACTCGGGGCTTCGGCCACGTCGCCTCCCAGGTCTCGACGAGGGCAGCGAAGAACCCCTCGCCGGGCCCGTCGCTGCTGCCCGTGGCTCCGACCCCTCCCGCTCCGGCCATGGGGACCTGGCGGACGTCGGCCCCGGCGAAGAGCGGTGCGTAGATGTGGATCGGGTACGACGGAGAGGGGACCAGGGCGGAGTCCCCGGGCGACACGAGCACCCACATCACGTGCGACAGCCCCTCTTTGGCGCCGATCGTCGTCACGACCTCCGAGTCGGGATCCAGCTCCACCCCCCAGTTGCGCCGGTAGAGCTCGCAGACCGCCTGGCGGAGGTGCGGGATCCCCCGAGAGGCGGAGTAGCGGTGGTTGCGCGGGTTGTGCGCTGCTTGCGAAAGCTTCTCCACGGCGACCGTCGGCGACGGCAGATCGGGGTTCCCGAAGCCGAAGTCCACCACGTCGGCACCCCGCCGACGCGCATTCTCTTTCAGGAGGTTCATCTCGGAGAACACGTACGGCGGCAGGTCGTTGATCCGTCGGAGCTCCATGCGCAACGGTAGCCTGTCGAGCGCAACGACCGCTCCCGGAGGGCCGCCACCCGGTCCCTGTGACGCTCGACGCCGTGCTGAACGGCGCAGGGCTCGCCTGACCGGCAGCTGGCGACGGCCCGGACGACGCGCTCTACGACGGGGGCGTCGACGCCTCGGCGGCGGCCAACGCCGACCCGCGGCTCGATGGGCTCCGCCCCGGCGCCGACGGCCGCGCCCGGCTCCCCGACGTCGCAGGCTCGCAGGGCAGGCTCGCTCGGACCTCGGTGCCGCGTCCGGGCGCGGCGCGCACCTCGAACCGGCCGCCGAGCAGGCCCGCTCGCTCGGACATCCCCACGAGGCCGAGGTGCGCGCCCGAGCCCTCGCTGCCGCCGTCTCCGGCGTCGAAGCCCCTGCCGTCGTCTGCCACGCTGAGGTCGAGCAGCTCGTCGCTGAAGGCGACGCCGACCCGCACCGCACGAGCACGGGCGTGGCGGACGGCGTTGTGCACCGCCTCTTGGACGATGCGGAACGCTCCGAGCTCCACGTCGGGCGCGAGACGGCGGACGACCCCGGTCACCTCGAGCACGACGGGAAGGCCGCTGTCGTCCTCGATCTCGGCGAGGAAGCCCGACAGCGCCGGCACGAGGCCGAGCTGGTCGAGCGCCGGGGGACGCAGGTCCCTCGCGAGGTTCCGCAGCCGGGTCGCGGCCTCGATGGAGCGGACCCGCGCGTCGTCGAGGCTCGCCGCGACCGAGGGAGGGACGCCGGCGGACTCGGCCAGGACCTCGAGCTTCCTCGCCAGGTGCAAGAAGAGCTGCAGGGGCTCGTCGTGCAGCTCGCGGGCGAGGCGGTGACGTTGCTCCTCTTCGGCCGCGACCATGAGCGCACGCTGGCGCGCGGCGCGACGGCTCTCGCTGCGCTCCTTGGTCACGTCTTCGAAGACGAGCTGCGCCGCTGCGCCGCCGTCCTCGGGCAGCTCTGCGAAACCGACCCGGTAGTCGTGACCGTCTCGCAAGGTGACGACCCGGCCGTCCAGCGTCTCGAGCCCGCCGGCCTCTCCCACGAGCACGTCCGCTGGCGCGCCGACCGCCCCGTCTCCAAAGAGCGCCGTCGCGGTCGGATTGGCGGCGCGCACCGTCCCTCGGGAGTCCAGCACGAGGATCGGTGCGCGGTTCGCCTCGAAGAGCTGGCGGTAGCCGGCTTCAGCGTTCGCGCGCCTGAGCGTGGCCTGCTCGACGCGCGCGTGCGCCTGGCGCTCCGCCTCGATCCTCTGGCCGAAGAACAGCGCCACGGCGTCGACGAGCACCAGGTTGACGACGTCGGAGGGCGCGTGACCCTGGTCGCGCGGGAGGAGGAGGTCGGGCAGCCACAGCAGGGTCGCCCACGCCGCGGTAGCGGCCGAGCCGGTCAGGCCGTAGCGCATGGCCGCGTAGCCGACCGGCACGATCAGCAGCGCGACCGGGATGCCGGTGGGGAAGGCGCCCCCCAGCGACGAGGAGCGAAGGTCGACGAAGAGGTGGAGCCCGGCGAGCAGGACGACGACGGCTTGGATCGCCCAGAAGCGACGGTCGCGCAGCGGGGGGTGCACTGCGCGGACGACGACATCGGCCAGGCGGCCCGGGCGCTCGCCCAGACGTGCCGGAACCGCCTCAGGAGCCGAGGAGCTCGCCATCGTGGCCCGCTCCGCCGCGCCGGGAGCCCAGCGCGTAGGCGATGGCCTCCGTGCGCGACGCGACACCAAGCTTCGAGAGCACGCTCGAGACGTGGGACTCCACCGTCCGCAGGCCGAGCGAGAGCTCGGCTGCGATCTGCTTGTTCGAC
>JAJYXS010000074.1 GCA_021801615.1 Actinomycetes bacterium | reverse complement strand
CCGGGCCCGCGTGCTCGAGCCCGGCGCCGCGAAGACCGTGACGTCGTGGCCGCGCGCCACCAGCCCGTCGGCCAGCACCGCGACCACCCGCTCGATGCCGCCGTAGCCCGGGGGTGGCACCGGGATGAACGGGGGAGCGACCAGCGCCACCCTGAGCGCCCTGTCGGCCCTGTCGCTCTGGGCCCCGCCGTCGAGCGCCGCTCCCACTGCCTCTCCTCCCAGTCCTGCCTGCCACATGACCCCGCTGCCCGGCCTGGCGGCCCGCACGGTCATGGTGCCGCGGGAGCCTGACGTTCCGGTAGGGCCGTTGGACCCAGGTCTCGGGCGACGGGCAGGAGCATAACGGGAACCGCAGCGCTCCTCAGTACGTCGTGCACCACGCGGGCGCTGCCTTCGGTGCGGTGCTGGGACCAGCTCAGGACGACCATGTCGGCGCCACGCTCGTCGCAGTGCTCTCGCACGGCGTCCGCGACCACCCCCGACCTGAGGACGATCCCGCTCGCGGACGGGAAGTGCTTGGCGAGGAACTCCCGACCGAGCGTCTCCAGGTCCCGGACCGGGTCGTCGAGCATCCGAGGCTGCGTCTCTTGCGTGAAGACGTGCAGGACCTCCACCTCGACCCCGGCAACGAGCCGCGGGAGCAGGGTCTCGAGGACCGTCCGTGACGAGGGCTCGCTGCCCTCCAGCGGCACGAGCAGGCGGCGGAACGGGCGTTCGGGGCCTTCTCCTCCACCTGTGACCGGCACCACCACGACCGGCTTGGTCGACCGCTCGGCCACGTAGCGGGTCGTGGGCCCGAGCGGGCGGTAGCCGTGGCGGTCGGATCCTGGACCCATCACGATCGCATTGAACTCGGGCCTCTCGAGCTCGGCGAGGAGCGCCCGGTCCGCGGGGCCTGCGATCGCGCGCAGCTCCACCTGGGCCCGATCAGCGAGCTCCACGAGCGCTGCGGGGAGCGAGCGGCCGACGTGCACGGCCTCGACGCCTGCAGCGGTCATCTCGGCCAGCCGCGTCGCAACGCGGAGCACCGCGGCCGCGGCGTGCGGCTCGAGCGCGGCGAGGACTCTCTGCAGCAGATCCGGCTCGTTCACGAAGGGCTCCTTTCCGTGACTGCCGCCGCAGCCGCGCCCGGCGCCGCCCGCATGGTGGGCACCACGAGGGGGGTGCCGCCGGGGTGCTCGACCTCGGTGCCCGCCACGACCAGGCGCAACGGGGCGGCGCACTGGACGACGACGTCCTCGTGCGACGCGCGCAGCTCGACGCGCACGCCCCGGACGCGCAAGCCCAGCGCGAGCTCTTGCCAAGCTGCCGGCAGGTGCGGGTCGACGACGAGCGCGTCGGGCTCGACGCGGACGCCGAGAAACCCGAACGCGAGCGCCTGCCAGACACCGCCCATCGCCGCGAGGTGCAGCCCCCCTGCCGTCGTCCCGGTGACGTCGTCGAGATCGATCCGGGCTGCCGAGCGGAACAGCTCGAGCGCGTCGTCGGGTCGCCCCGCACGGGCGAGCAGCGCTGCCGAGACGGCCGGGGAGAGGGAGCTGCCGTGCGCGGTCCGGGGCTCGTAGAAGTCGATGCAGGGCTCGAGGGAGCCGGGAGCCGCTGCTGTGGGCACCAGGTGGTGGATCATGAGGACGTCTGCCTGCTTGATGAGCTGGGAGCCCGCGACCCGTTCGGGCCCGAGCAGCACGTCGATCGCGATCGGCGGGTGCGCGAAGTCCGAGACGACGAGCGGCTCGAGCCCGAAGTAGCCGGCGAATTGCTCGTAGATGCCCCGCTCCGCCACGAAGCCGTCGACGAGGCGGAAAGCCAGGTCTCGCCAGGTCTCCGCCTCGTCGCTGCGGGGACCCTGGGCGCTCCGCTCGCCGCGCTCGAGGAGCGCTGCTGCGCGTTCGAGGTTCCAACGCGCCATCACGTTCGTGTACGCGTTGTCGTCGACCACTTCGTGGTACTCGTCGGGGCCCATCACGCCGTACAGGTGGCCCCGACCCGATCGGTCCAGGCGCACGCGGCTCGCCCAGTAGCGCGCGGTCTCCACGACGAGGTCGCGTCCGGGGCCGTCGAGGAACGCCGAGTCCCCGCTCCAGTCCGCGTACCGGGTCGCCGCCCACGCGACGTCGGCGACGATGTGCTCCTCGTGGGTCCCGGTGAGGATCGGGATCGGCTCGCCGTGCGCGCCGTGCACGAGGCGGGGGGTGACGTCCCTGCCGTCACGCGCCGACTCCCATGGGAACCGGGCTCCGGCGTGCCCGAGCGCCTTCGCGCGAGCACGCGCGGCTCCGAGCCGCCGCACGCGGTACTCGAGCATGGCGCGCGCTGCCCTCGGGCGAAGCGCGACGAGCGCGGGCAGCACGAACACGTCGGCGTCCCAGAAGACGTGACCCTCGTAGGCGCCGCCGGTGAGGCCACGTGCTCCTACCGCCGCCTCGCCGGCGCTCGATGCGGCTGAGAGCAGGTGGAAGACCGCGAAGCGGGCCGCCAGCTCGTCGCGGGCGGCCTCGGCATCCCCGGAGATCGCGACCGCTGCCGTGCGCCATCGCCGCGCCCACTCCCTGCGGTGCGCGGCGAGGAGGGCGTCGAAGCCGACGGCGCGGGCGCGTGCGAGCTGTCTCGCTGCACGCCGCTCGGCCTCCGGCCCGCCCGGACCCGCCGACCACGCGCAGAGGCGCTCGAGGGTCGTCCGCCCGCCGTGCTCGCGACGTCGCTCGGTCGCTGCGACCGCGAGGCGTGTCGACCCGGTGCCGGTCGATGCGACGACGGTCGCCCCCCTGCGCCGTGCCGCCTTCCCCGCGTCGCCGGCCGTCGAGCCGGTGTCGGCCGGTGCACTGCTGGCGTCGGCGGGTGCGGAGCCCGCGTCTGCGGGGTCGGCGAGCAGGTGGCCGGGCTCCAGGGACCCGCTGGCCGCTTCGACGCGAAGGGCCATCGCGTGCGGATGGGCGCTCGAGACGAAGCGCAACGAGCGCAGACCGTCCACCCCGTCGACGCGCACGAGGACGCCCGTCCGCAGGTCCACGGCGCGCGATCCCCCCGCGACCCTTGCGCCCCGCGCCGCGGCGATCGCGACGTCCGTCCAGATCGGTCCGTGCAGGAGACGGTCCTGGTCGTCGTAGAGCCCGGCCACGGCGAACAGCGGAGACGCGCCAGGCCCCCGATCTTCCACGCTCCCCCGCACCCCGGCCCGGCCGTTGCCCAGGGACCCGAGCGCCTCGGCGACACGCTCTTTCGACGGCTCCGGGGGGAGCACGACGAGCCAGCTGGCATCCGCGTCCACCTGCGGCACACGCCCGGCCGCACGGCGGGCCAGCTGCGCGTCCAGGATCTCGAGGAGCCGCGGGGGCCCTCCGCCCAGCCGCTCCACGCCCTCAGGGGCTCCTTCCGGCTCCTCCCCGACCGAGACCACCGCCGCGCGGGCCAGCTCCTCGACCATCATCGCCGAGTCGCTCCCGGAGATCCCGCCGACGGGACCGAACGAGTCGCCGACGACGAGGACGAGGGACCCGGTCACGCCTTGGTCGGCGAGCACGCTCGCCGCGAACCGTGCGAAGTCCGCCTTGTCGGTGAGCCCGATCTCGAGATGCCTGACGTCGCTCGAGACGCGCGGATCGGCGAGCCCAGCTCGGCGTGCGACGAGCCGCGCGAGCTCGACGACGTCGGCCAACGTCCCGACGTCGGCCGCCGCGAGGCGCTTCTGCAGGGCTGTCGGCAACGCGGCGGTCTCGGCCACCTTCGGGTCGGCCCACTGCAGCCCGGGGATCAGGTCGATCCTGCGCCGGTTCACCCCTCCGTCCACCGCCCGGGCAGCCAAGCCCTTCGCCCCGAGCTCGGCGACGACGAGCGCCGCGGCGCGGTCGAGTGCCTCGTCCTCCTCGGGCGTCGCGACACGCCGGTGGACGAGCACGACCCCGCGACGGGTGATCCTGTAGACCTCGGACCCTTGGTTCGCGCAGACGTACAGGCCGCCTGGACCGGAGGGTCGAGCCTGGAGCTGCGCGTCGACGTCGGCCACGGGCGTCTCGCTCACCGCGAAGAGGTGGACGCCGTGGCGACTGAGCGCTTCGAGGCGTCGGCGCACCGATCCGGCGTCGGCCGCGAGGTCGGGGACCGCGGTCCCCCGCCAGTCGAACAGGACCGCTTCGAAGGTCTCCTCCAGCGCCTTCGGGGTCGTCATCGAGCGACTCCGCGTGGGCCTCGCACCCACGAGACGCTACAGAGATCCGCGCGACCTGCGCAGGGTCGGAGGTCACACAGGCCAGGTGCGCGCCTTGCGGCGCGAGAGCTCCGGCTGGCGCAACGAGACGTCGGCGCACGCCTCGCACACAGAGGGAGGGGCGATGCCGGCGCGCACGAGCAGAGCGAAGATCTTGCAGCCGAGGCACAGCCCCAGCGCAGCCTCGAGGAGCGCAGCCCCCGCGAGGACCCCGGTCACCGCCATCGCCGCGACAGGGGCGTCGGCCCCGAACCACAGCACCACCGCGGCCGTGCTGAAGGCGGTGCCGATGCCCTGGGCGAAGCGCTTGGGGAGTCCGGGGACGGGCTTCGGCTCCCCGAGGGCGGGCGCCACCAGCGACGTCGCCACGCGGCCGAGCGGGCTCAGCGTCGGGCCCGTGAGGACCCGGGCCCAGAAGCCGGCGGCGAGGGGAACGAGCAACCAGGGCTGCTGCGCCGCGATCGTCGCAGCGCTCATCGCCAGGACGCCAGCGGCCACCGTCCGGGCCGCC
Organism: Actinomycetes bacterium; assembly: GCA_021801615.1. Taxonomy (GTDB): domain Bacteria; phylum Actinomycetota; class Acidimicrobiia; order Acidimicrobiales; family RAAP-2; genus JAJYVT01. The sequence continues at coordinate 2,231 of JAJYXS010000074.1, read as the reverse complement.
TTCTCGTTGACGGGATCGGGGAACGTGAACAGCGATCGGAAGGCCACCGGGAAATCTTATCAAAACGGTCAGGTTTTCCTCCACCGCGAGGCAGGCTCGAAGGGCGCTGCCGTACCCCGCCCAGCCCGAGCCATACCCCGCCCCGAGCCATACCCCGCCCCGAGCCATACCCCGCCCCGAGCCATACCCCGCCCCGAGCCATACCCCGCCCCGAGCCATACCCCGCCCAATCGACGCTGGAAGCCTCCGGCAGCGGGCAGCGGTAGCGTGATCGTCACGTCGCAGGAGACCGGAGGAGAGGCGTGATGCTCGAGCTCAGCGCGGTGCCCGTCGGGATGGTCGAGGACGCGAACGTGATCATCGGCCAGGCGCACTTCGTCAAGACGGTCGAGGACCTGCACGAGGCGATGGCCGGAGCCGCGCCCCAGCTCCGGTTCGGCATCGCGTTCTGTGAGGCCTCGGGGGCGTGCCTCGTCCGGCGCTCGGGCAATGACGAGACCCTCGTCGAGCTTGCCGTCAGGAACGCGGAGGCGATCGGCGCCGGGCACGTCTTCGTCGTCTACCTGCGGGGGGGATACCCGACCAACGTGTTGAACGCCGTCAAGAGCGTCCCGGAGGTGTGCACGGTCTTCTGCGCGACGGCCAACCAGGTAGAGGTGATCGTGGCGCAGACCGATCTCGGGCGCGCCGTGCTCGGCGCGGTCGACGGCCTGCCGCCGGCCGGCGTCGAGACCGACGCCGACGAGTCGGAGAGGAAGCTGCTCTTGCGCACGCTCGGTTACAAGCTCTGAGCGCGGCCGAGAGACGACCTCGGCTTCGGCGTGGCCTCGACGGTGAGGTCACCGGTCCGGGCCCGCCGGAGGCCGCCGCCAGTTGCAGCCGTCGGTCAACCGAGCCCGCGCAGCTCGTCCTCGAGGGGAGAGCCGGTTCGGCGTAGGAAGGTGACGAGATCGGAGCCGAACGACTGCAGCGTGGGCCCCGTCACGGGCTTCCGGGAACCGCCGCCGGATCGTCACCGGTGCCTTGCGGCTCCAAACCGTAGACCCGTCGTGCCGTCCCCTCGAAGATCGCGTCCTGCTCGGCACGGGTCAGCGAGGCGGTGAGCTCCCTGTAGAGCTCCAAGACCGCGCCGTAGCCGGCCGTGAGCGACGAGACGGGCCAGTCGGAGCCGAACAGGAGCCGCTCGGGGCCGAAGGCTTCCAGCACCGTGTCGAAGAACGGGCGCAGCTCCTCCGCGCGCGCAGAGGCGCCGTGGATGCCCGACAGTTTGCACGTCACGTTCGAAAGCGCGCCCAGGTCCCGGATCGCGCCCGCCCACGCGCGAGCGCTGTCACCGGCTGGGTCCCGTGTCGAGGCGGGCGGCCCGCCCATGTGGTCCAGCACGAAGCTCAGCTCCGGCACCGACCGTGCAGCACCGACCGCCGCCTCGAGCTGGCCGGGCAGTGCGACGACGTCGAAGCACAGCCGCGCTTCACCCAGCTCGCGCAGCCCAGCCAGCACCTCGGACCGGGTCAGCCAGTTCGGGTCGGGCTCGCCCAGCAACGGGTGCCGCACGCCGCGCAGGAGCCGCCCGCCCGGCTTCGAGCGCAGCCGGGAAACGGCCTGTTCAACGTCCCCTGCGACGAGGTCCACCCAGCCCACGACGCCGAGGATCAGCCCGTTGGCGTGCCTGGCGCCGACCGAGCCGCCATAGGGATCCATCCCGGCTGCCATCGCCAGCAGATCGTGCGTCTCCCACGAGTCGTTCACGGTCTGGACGACCACGGTGCCGGTCACCCCGGCGCTTGCCGCGAGCGGGGCCAGCTCTGCGAGCGTGAAGGGCCGGCGCAGCCTGGCGAGCTCCTCGTCGCTCGCCCACACCTGGCCTCCCATGAGCCAGCCGTACTCCCGGACGTCCGGGTTCCACAGGTGGTGATGCGCGTCGATCATGGACCCGATCCTGCCAGCCGCGCGGAGTGGTGCGCCGAGAACAGGTCGCCGAGACGCGCGACGCGCTCGAGCACGTCGGCGGGGCCGAAGCGCAGCATCTCCGGGTCGCCGGCTGCCGCGCACGCCGCGACCTCCTCCATCGTCACCGGCGTGGACACCGACGGACGCGCCAGCGCCCGCAACGAGTACGCCGCGACCGTCGTCTTCGCGGGCAGGTTCTGGCTCCAGTCGATGAGCACCTTCCCCGGACGCAGGTCCTTGCGCATCTTCACGACGACGAGGTCCCGGTGGTCGCGCTCGAC
>JAJYXS010000017.1 GCA_021801615.1 Actinomycetes bacterium | reverse complement strand
ACGCACCGTAAGGGCCATAGGGGCCGTACCCGGTGGGGCTTTGGGGGGGGCCGGCAGCGTAGCCCCCGGCGGGCTGGCCGGCGTCCCCGGCGGGCTGGCCGGCGTCCCCGGCGGGCTGGCCGGCGTAAGGCTGGCGCCACCAGGGCGCCTCCGACTGGCCCGCTGGCGGCGCGTCCGGCGCGTCCGCCTGGCCCGCCGTTCCCGACGGGTCGCTCGGTCCGGGCTATGCGCCGGCGATGTGGTCCTCGGAACCGTCGCTCATCTTCTCTCCTCGCTCACCACACGTCCGGGGGCTCTCTGGAAGGGTACGAGCCTCTCTCAGAGATCCAGTACACCGGGTGTACCTAAGAGATCGCGAAGGACCGCATAGAACTCCCCTAAAACTCCCCCCAGCCGCGCGCCGCGCAGCGCGGCGCGCTCGCCCCCGGCGGCGCCGGCTCGAGCCGAGCGCGCCCGGGACCGGACCGTCTCACTCGCTTCCCGAGACCCTCGCGACCGCGGCGACCGCCTGCCCCTCGTCGAGGTTCATGACGCGGACTCCGGTCGCGTCGCGCCCCTGCGAGGCGATCTCACGCACCGGGGTGCGGATGACGACCCCGCCGGTCGACACGAGCAGGATCTCCTCATCGAGCCCGGCCATGAACGCGGCCACCACACGACCCCTCTTCGCGGTCAGACGGATCCCTCGCACGCCCTGGCCCCCTCGGGCCTGCCGGTTGAAGCGGTCCACCTTGGTGCGCTTGCCGTAGCCTGCGTCCGTCACCATCAGGATGTCGGCCCCTTCCCCGGCGACGTCGAGGGACACGAGCTCGTCGCCCTCTCGGAGGCGGATCCCCCGCACCCCGGCGGCGTCACGTCCCATCGGGCGGACGTCGTCCTCGGAGAACCGGATCGTCATGCCGGTCCTCGTCACCGCGAACAGCTCGTCGCCCCCCGCGGTGGCGACCACCCTGACGAGCTCGTCGCCCTCACGCAGATTGATCGCGATGAACCCCTCCCGACGGGACTTGTCGTACTCGCTGAACGCCGTCTTCTTCACCTGGCCGCGCGCGGTCGCGAAGACGAGGTAGTGATCCGCCGGGAAGTCGCGGGTCTCGACGACGGCCTGGATCGTCTCCCCCGGTTCGAGCGGCAGCAGGTTGACGAGCGCGGTCCCCCGTGCGGTCCGCTCCTTCATCGGGATCTCGTGGCCCCGGAGCCGGTAGACCCGCCCCCGGTTGGAGAAGAGCAGGAGGTACGACAGCGTCGTCGTGTGCACGACGTTCGTGACCAGATCCTCTTCCTTGAGGCGCGCCCCCTGCACCCCCCTTCCTCCACGTCCTTGCGTTCGGAAGGCGTCCGCCGAGACGGCCTTCACGTAGCCGGCGCCGGTCATCGTGACGACGATCTCCTCGTCGGCCACGAGGTCCTCGACCCCCAGCTCACCGGGGTCGTGGGTGATGACCGAGCGGCGCTCGTCGGCAAACTTGTCGCGGATCGCGGTCATCTCGGCCGCGATGACGCCGCGCAGCCTCGCGGGATCGGCGAGGATCGCCTCGAGCTCCGCGATCGTCACCCGGAGCTGCGCCATCTCCTCGTCCAGCTCCGTCCGGCCGAGGCGCGTGAGCCTTCCGAGGGTCATGTCGAGGATGTGGTTCGCCTGCTCTTCGCTGAAGGAGAAGGGCTCGGCCATGAGGGCCGACCGGGCAGCGGACCGGTCGTCGGAGGCCCGGATCGCCGCGATCACCGCGTCGAGCATCTCGATCGCCCGCAGGAGGCCCTCGACGATGTGGGCCCGGGCCTCGGCCTTCGCCAGTCGGAACTCGGAGCGGCGGCGGACGACCTCCACCTGGTGCGTCACGTAGTGCGTCAGCACCTGGGCGAGGTCGAGCGTACGGGGGACGCCGTCGACGAGCGCCAGCACGTTGACACCGAAGTTGGTCTGCAGCGGCGTGTGCTTGTAGAGCTTGTTCAAGACGACGTTGGCGTTCGCGTCCCGCTTGAGGCGGATGACCAGGCGGGTCTTCTTCCCCGCGGAGGAGTCGAGGACCTCCGCGATCCCCTCGATCTCCCCCGCCCGCACCAGGTCGTCGATCTTCTGGCTGATGACCGGCACCGAGGTCTGGTAGGGGATCTCAGTGACGATGATGCGCGTCCCGTCCCGGCCCTCCTCGATCTCGGCGAGCGCGCGCATCTTCACCGAGCCGCGCCCGGTGCGGTAGGCGTCGAGGATGCCCTGGCGACCGAGGATCTGGCCGCCCGTCGGGAAGTCGGGGCCCTTCACGAACTGCATAAGCTCGTCGGGAGTCGCCCCGGGGTGCTCGAGGAGGTACACCGCTGCGTCGATGACCTCTCCCATGTTGTGCGGAGGGATGTTCGTCGCCATCCCGACCGCGATCCCCTGGGACCCGTTCACCAACAGGTTGGGGAACCGCGCCGGGAGGACGACCGGTTGCTGGGTGCTGTTGGCGTAGTTCGGCTCGAAGTCGACGGTCTCCTCGTCGATCCCCGCCATGAGGTCGAGCGCGAGGGGCTGGAGGCGGCACTCCGTGTAGCGCATCGCGGCCGGGCCCTCGTCGGGCCCGGGACCTCCGAAGCTCCCGTGCCCGTCGATCAGGGGATGGCGCATCGAGAAGTCCTGCACCATGCGCACCAGCGCGTCGTAGATGGCCGCGTCGCCGTGGGGGTGGTAGGTCCCCATCACCTCGCCGACCACCGCCGCGCACTTCACGTGCGGGCGGTCGGGGCGCAGGTTCTGTTCGAACATCGAGTAGAGGATCCGCCGGTGCACGGGCTTGAGCCCGTCTCGGACGTCGGGAAGCGCGCGCGAGACGATGACCGACATGGAGTACTCGAGGAACGAGCGCTCCATCTCCTCTTGGATCTCGATCGGCTCGATGAAGCCGAAGGTCCCGCCGCCGTCCGCGCCGTCTGCGCCCGGAGGCGCTCCCGCGCTGCCGTTCGGCGACAGGGACCCGGTGCTCTGCGATCGTCTCGCCATCGAAAGTGCTTCCTCAGATGTCGAGGAAGCGCACGTCCTTCGCGTTGGTCTGGATGAAGTGCCGGCGCAGCTCGACGTCGTCGCCCATGAGGACCGAGCAGACGTCATCTGCGAGCGCCGCCTGCTCCACGCTGATCTGGAGCAGCGAACGCTTCGTCGGGTCGATCGTGGTGTCCCGCAGCTCGTGGAAGTCCATCTCGCCGAGCCCCTTCAGACGCTGGAAGTCGTGCCGGTGATCCGGGTGATCGGCGAGGAAGGCGTCTTTCGCCGCGTCATCCCTCAGGTAGATCTTCTCCTTCCCCACGAGCGTCGAGTACAGCGGTGGCTGGGCGACGTAGACGAAGCCCCCCTCCACCAGTGGTTTCATCTGGCGAAAGAAGAACGTGAGCAGGAGCGTGCGGATGTGGCTGCCGTCGACGTCGGCGTCCGCGAGCACGATCACCTTGTGGTAGCGGATCTTCGAGACGTCGAAGTCCTCGCCGATGCCGGCGCCGATCGCGGCGATGAGCGCTTGGATCTCCGCGTTCTTCAGCATCTTGTCGATGCGCGCGCGTTCGACGTTGAGGATCTTGCCCCGGATCGGCAGGATCGCCTGGGTCCTCGGATCGCGCGCGTCCTTGGCCGAGCTCCCTGCGGAGTTCCCCTCCACGATGAACAGCTCGCACTCCCGGCGGTCGCGCGACGAGCAGTCGATCAGCTTGCCGGGGAGCCCCGCACCGTCGAGACCGGACTTGCGTCGCGTGAGGTCGCGCGCCTGCTGCGCGGCGACCCGGGCGCGCTGGGCGAGCAGCGCCTTCTTCACCACCTGGTTCGCCTCGGTCGGGTTCTCCTCGAGCCACTCGGCGAGCTTCTCGTTGGTCGCGCGCTCCACGAGCGAGCGAATGGCGACGTTGCCGAGCTTCGCCTTGGTCTGTCCCTCGAATTGCGGGTCGCGCAGGCGCACCGACACGATCGCCGTGAGGCCCTCGCGGATGTCCTTCCCGTCCAGGTTCTCGTCCTTCTCCTTGACCAGGTTCCGAGAGCGCGCGTAGCGGTTCACGACATTGGTGAGGGCCTTCTTGAACCCCTCCTCGTGCATGCCGCCCTCGATCGTGGAGATCCCGTTGGCGAACGAGAAGATGCTCTCGTTGAAACCGGTGTTCCACTGGAGCGCGACGTCGACCTCCTGGCTCTCCTCGACCTGCTGGTACGAGGCGACCTTGCGGAACAGCGACTCCTTGGACGCATTGAGATGCTTCACGTAGTCGACGATGCCGCCGTTGTACCTGAAGGCTTCCTTCTTCTCGGCTCCGGGCCGCTGGTCGGCGAACCGGATCTCGAGCCCGCGGTTCAAGAAGGCCATCATCTGCAGCCGCTCGGTGACGGTCTGGGCCCTGAAGTCCACCTCTTCGAAGATGGCGGGGTCCGGCCAGAAGGTCACCGTGGTGCCGGTCCGGCCCTTCGGCGACTCGCCCGTCACCTCGAGGGGGGTCTTGATCTCGCCGCCGTTGACGAACTCCATCACGTGGTGCTTGCCGTCCCGGTCGATCTCGAGCACCAGCCGGGTGGAGAGCGCGTTCACCACCGACGCGCCGACCCCGTGGAGGCCGCCGGAGACCTTGTAGCCCCGGCCACCGAACTTCCCGCCGGCGTGCAGGGTCGTGTAGACGATCTCAGCGGCAGAACGGTCCGGGTACTGCGGGTGCGGGTCCACGGGGATCCCGCGGCCGTTTGTCTGGACCCTGCAACCCCCGTCCGCCAGGAGCGTCACGTCGATCCGTGTGCAGTAGCCCGCCATCGCCTCGTCGACGGCGTTGTCCACGATCTCCCACACGAGGTGGTGCAGCCCGGTGGGGCCGGTCGAGCCGATGTACATCCCCGGCCGGAGGCGGACGGGCTCGAGCCCTTCGAGGACGGTGATGTCGCTCGCCATGTACGAGCCACCGTCAGCTGCCACGCTCTGCCTCCTCGCCGCGCCCGGCGGGCGCGCTCCTTCGACCCGGTCGTCCCGACGTCCGCGCCACTGCCACCTCGGGAGAAGAGGCCGCTTCCGTGCATCTCACGGACAGCTCATTCTACCTGAGGCCCACCGACGGACTGCGCTTCCCGAGGCTTCCGAGGCTTCCCGAGGCTGTCCGCGGCTGCTCTTGGCGGCCGGGTGGGCGGTGCCTCCTCACGCAACGGTCGCCCCGCCCCGGGATCTCGCGCGCGCCGGCGACGCCCGCGGGGCCGAGCCGTCCGTGCGTGTCACCCGAGTGCGTGTCACCCGAAGGGCCGGACCACCACGTCGAGCCGTTCGAGGCGCTCCCCGGTCCGCTCCGTCACACATGCGAGGATGCCCGGCGACAGGAGCCGCACCTGGGTGGCCCACGGCGGCCGGTCGACAGCGACGACCAGGACGCCCCCTTCCAGGCGGAGCGGCCTCGTGTGCCTGGCGACCGCCGGTCCGACCAGCTCCTCCCACCTCGAGAAGACCGTGCCCAGCGCTGCCGCGGCCACGGCGCGCCCGGGCGGCTGCGGCGGACCGCCCCCTTCGGCGGACCCGCCCGGTCCCGGGCCGCTCCCCCCCGGTGGTCGGGGCGCCAGGCCTGCGACGAGCTCGTCGAGGGACTCCTCCAACGGTCGCGGTCCCCGGTCCGTGCCGCCGCGCCGCCTGCGAGCGGGCCTGGTCACGAGCGCCGTCCGAGGCTCCGCACGTCGAGCACCGCACCCACCTCGATGCCTTCGGGCAGGTCGGTCGCGGTGGTGAGCAGCGTCTGGCCCGGCGGGAGGTGGCGCGCCAGGGCTCGGCTCCGCTGCGGGTCGAGCTCGGAGAAGACGTCGTCGAGGAGGAGGAGCGGCGTGCTGCCCCGGCGCTGGGTCACCAGGCGGTGCAGTCCGAGCCGGAGGGCGAGGGCGAGGCTGCGTTGCTCACCCTGGGACGCGCGCGCTCGGGCGTCACGTCCGTCGATCCGCAAGATCACCTCGTCGCGGTGCGGGCCGACCGTGCATGCGGCTCGGCGAAGGTCGTCTTTGCGGCTCGCACCCAACGCGCCAGCGAGATCCCCCTGCCATCCCCGGACGTAGTCAAGCGTCACCGGCGCCGCACACGACGGCGCGGAGCTGAGCCCTGCGTAGGCCTCCTGCACCGGGGTGCTGGCATCCTCCACGAGCGCACGGCGTGCCGCGGAGACGGCCTCGCCGCTCACCACCAGCCGTTCGTCCCAGACGTCGAGGGTCGACGCCACTTCCGTCGTCAGCTTCCCGCCGGCTTGGCGCAAGAGCGCGGTGCGCTGGCGCAGCACCTTGTCCAGCTGGTCGAGGTCCGCCGCCGCGCGGGGGTCGATCAGGCGCAGCGCGGCATCCACCAGGTCTCGCCGGCGCACGGGGGGTCCCTGCACGAGCGCCAGGTCGTCCGGCGAGAAGACCGTCACCGGGACGGCGTCGGCGAGCTCGCTGCGCCCGTGGACGGGCCGGTGGTTGACGAGGGTCCGCGTCCCGCCGCGGGCCTGCAGCTCGCTCTCCACGACGAGCGGGCGGGACTCTCGCTCGAGGTGCGCTCGCACGATCGCCCGCTCCCGTCCGACCCGGACCATTGCATCGCGGGCGGACGTGCGGAACGACCGCTGCGAGCCCAGGTACGCGATGGCCTCGAGCAGCGTGGTCTTCCCCGTGCCGTTAGGCCCGGTCAGCACCGTCGAGGAGCCTGGCTCGAGCCCGAGACGGGCCTCGACGAAGAGCCGGACGTCGAAGAGCTCCAAGTCGCGGAGCTCGGTGCTGCTGCTCGACGGCGATCGCTCGCCGGACTCGGCCGCCGTCGTCAGGACACCCGCACCGGCATGAGCAGGTACCGGAAATCGTCTCTGCCCGCGGCCCGGACGGTCGCAGGCTTGCCTGGATCGTCCGTCTCGATGAACACCTCGTCGTCGAGCACGGCGTCGACCCCGTCGATCAGGTAGCCCGGGTTGAACGCGATCACCAGCTGCTCTCCGGTGGAGTCGCCGTCGGCGG
>JAJYXS010000015.1 GCA_021801615.1 Actinomycetes bacterium | reverse complement strand
CCGGGACGTCCGCGCCGGGACGAGGCCGAGCATGCAGACGTGCGTCGTGGCCGGGAGGCGGCCCAGCAGGGCCCGCGTGCCCGCCGCGGCGCAGGGGAACGGCCGGGTGAGCCGGGCCCCGAGCGTGCGAGGCGCGACCGCGGAGAAGCCGGCGCTGCGCGCGCCGAAGCGCGTCCGGAAGCGAACCGACCGCATCCAGAGCGGAACGGCGCGGGGCGCGAGCAACCCGGCTACGACGGCGCCGTCAGACGCCGTCCGGCGCCCGCGGCGCGCCGGGAGACGCCCGGCGTTCGACGCGAGCGGCGACCGGCCGTCTCGACGACGTACCGGAACGCGATGCTCCAGACCCTCGGCCCCCAGGAGGTGCCGATCGCCGAGCAGCTGCTACGCGGAGGCATCCCTGCGGTGCGCCAGGCGCTCGCCGAGCACCACGCGACCCGTCCTGGGGACGTCGCCGCAGAAGCGAACCGCGACGCGGTCCTCGCCCTCGCCGAGCAGCTCCTGCCCCGGGTGAACCTCGCAAGCTGGAAGGACCGTGCTGTCAGCGCGCAGGCGGCGGGCAAGGAGCTCCGCCTCCGGGAGCTGCGTGCCGTGGTCACGGCCGCTCGCACGGTGTCCCTCGACGATGAGGCGCGAACGATCGCACGCTCGCTCCAAGAGGCGTTGGACCAGCGAGTGCGCGCGCTGAGAGAAGAGTGGATCGCCAGGATGAACAAGGCGCTCGACGACGGGCGCGTCCTCGACGCCGTGCGCGTGTCGGCGCGCCCCCCCGAGCCCGCGACGCGCCTGCCCGCCGAGCTGGCGGTCCGGCTCGCCGACGCGGCGGGTCAGGCCATGACGGCAGAGATGGGCGCGCCCGAATGGATCGCGCTGCTCGGTGCGGTCGTCGAATCGCCGGTCCGGCGGAACGTGAAGCCCCGCGGGATCCCCGAGGACGACCAGGCGAAGGAGGCCGCGCACCGCGCCGCCGGGCACGTGCCGGAGCTCGCGAAGCTCCTCGGCCTTCGCATCCCTCCTCCCCCGCCGCGACGGCCCGTGGGCAGCGGAGCGAAGGTCATGGCAGCCGGCGGTGCAGGACCAGGACACGCGCGCTGAGTCCCTGGGACTCGAAGAGCTGCTTCGTCGCACGATCGCCCGGTAGGGCAGGCGCGTCGAGGGCGACACAGCCGGCGTCGGTGAACCAGCGGACCAGGGACTCCGCGAGCGCCGTGCCGACCCCGACCCCTCGAGCCTCGGCCTCCACGTAGCAGCAGTCGACGACGCCGACCCGCCCGTCGCCACGCGTCGTCACGCGTCCGGCGCCGACCCCGACGACGACCCCGTCGATCGTGCCCACGAGCAGCACACGATCGGCGCCGGTCCAGTGCTCGGCGAGCCAGTGCTCGTCGAGCCGCGCGCTGTCCGCACCCGGTGCTGGAGCTCGAAGGGGGCATGCGGCGAGCAGCTCTGGGCCGCCGCGCAGCGACCGGGCCTGGTCGCGCGCCTCGGCAAGCAGCCGGGCGCAGACCGGGAAGTCCACGGGCAACGCTGGGCGGGCCCCCTCCACCGCGTGTCCGCTCCGCAGACGTCAGGCGGAGCCGCGGGAACCGTCGCCGCCGGAACCGTCGCCGCCGGCGCGGGAGCCGTCGGTGCCGTGGCTGCGGCCATGGGTGCCGTGGCTGCCGTGGGTGCCGGCGTGGCTGCCGCGCGTCCCCGAGGTCTCGTCACCGAGCAGCTGCTGCGCGCGATCCAAGATCATGTGCCGGCCTCGCGTCGCGCGCTCGTGGCGGATGACCGCGCGCAGCTCGTCGCGACCGAGGCCGTCGAGGCGCCGCACGACCTGGGAGGCGGCGAGGACGTCGTAGTCGGGGATGACGCGGTCGACTTCAGCGCTGCGCGGGGGCGCGGGCGGAGGCTGGGATCCCGTCCCCCGCTCCTGACGAGGCTCGCGACCTGCTTCCCGCGGTCCTTTCTCGGCTCCCCGGACGCGTCCGGGGCCGGGGGGGCTCGGTGCTCCAGCCTCCGACGTCGAGCCGGTCGAGGCCCGGCTCTCGGCGGCGATGCGCTCGAGCTGCTCCTCGATGCGACGCCGGCCGACGCCCAGGGCGAGCCGGCCGACGATCCGCGCGTTGCGGAGCTCCTGGTCGACGCGGGCGCGGCCCTTGGCGACCGTCTTGGGCACGTCCTCGAGCGCGGCGGTGACGGCGCCGGCCGGCAGGTAGACGAGCAGGTCGAGCAACCGCTCGGCGACCGACCGGCCTGCCTCCTGCTCGGCGACCGACCGGCCTGCCTCCTGCTCGGCGATCGACCGGCCTGCCTCCTGCTCGGCGTCGGCCGGCGGATCAGACGCAGTCACGGCAGAGCATCCTCTCGCTGTCGGCGAGCTGGCTCGAATGCTTGACGAGGAAGCACGATCGGCAGACGAACTCATCTGGCTGCTTGGGAAGCACGCGCTCCCCGACCTCCGTGCGGTCGTCGACATCGCTCCCGTCCTCGTCGTCGTCCGGCTCGTCGTCGGGGACGACGAGCCGTTCCTTCAGGATGATGTCGAGGCTCGCCTCTACGTCCTCTTCGTCGAGCTCGTCCTCGTCTTCTTCCTCGACTTCCTCGGCAACACGCTCGAGCGTGTCGACCGACCCCGTCGCCGTGGCACCGACGCCGCGCGCGCCGAGGTCGACCAAGTCCTCGTCCTCGACGAGATCCTCGTCCTCGTCGAGATCCTCGTCCAGGTCTTCGTCCAGGTCTTCGTCCAGGTCCTCGTCCTCGTCGAGGTCGTGGGGGGCGCCTCCGATGTCCAGCTCATCGTCGAGCTCGCCGAGGTCGTCGGGGATGGTGACGTCGTCCAAGTCGTCGGGCATGGCGGCCTTTCCGTGCGAATGTGCCGCGGGAGCATAGACGTTTGCCTCTTGCGATCACGCGACGACTTCGTGGGCTCGTGCACGGGGCGCGGATGCCACAAGGGCAATCAGGCGGCCGGGCCCGGGAGCCTTTGGCACCGTCTCGCCTCCCGTGGGGCCCGGGCCCCAGGCGGGACGTTCTCTACTCGACTCCCCAGGGCCTCGCTCCGCCTCTCACCACATCCCCCTCGCCGACGGGCCCGTTGCCCAACCCCGGGCCTCACCGTCGGGCTGACTGGGACTGCGCCTACCCTAGACAGTTCCCGAGGCGCGCTCAAGGGGCTTTTGCGGACGCGGGAACGAGGCCGCCGGGGCGGCAAAGCGACACGACGAGCGCGATCCATGCCGTCGTGCTCGGGCCCTGGACGCGGGAACGATGCCGCCGGGGCGGCAAAGCGACGATGGCCGCTCCCCCGGTCGGCCAACGGCACGGCATGGCGATCGTCATCGCACCCCGCGGGCTGCACGGTCGCGCCGGGCTTCGGCGCGACGCTCGGCGTCGAGCCGCTCGAGCCCTGCCGGTGTGCGCTCGACGTGCACCATCGCCGCGGCGAGCTCCCGGTGCCCCGCCTCTTCGGCGATGAGGCGGTGCATCTCCTGCGCGACGCTCCGGTACGCGGGATGGCCCTGGGCCCCGGAGCGAAGCTCGATGACGTGCATCGCCTCGCGGGCGTTCATCTGCATCACGTAGCGCACCCGGAACGCCAGCGCGACCGCGTACTGCGCCTGTTCGGGGAACCCTGTCACGAGCGCGCCGTGTAGCGCACACGATCGTTCCATCGCCTCGGCGAAGCAGTCCGTCTCCCCCGCTTCGGCGACGAGATCGGGGACGTCGTAGCCGAGCTCGGTCGACAAGGGCTGCCAGTCGATCGTGAGGACCCGGTGGCGCTGGAGGTCCCGGAACGCTCCGTAGTCGGTCACCACCTCGAAGCGGTAGCCGGTTCGCTCGAAGGCCCGCCCGGGACGATGGCGACGGTTCTTCCGGTCGCCGACGTACGCGCCGAACAGCGCGCGCCGATCCTCGGCGGAGAGCCGCCGCACCCGCGCGAGCGCCTCGGTCTCCGAGACGTCGCTGAAGGAGAAGAAGATCGCGGCGAGCACCTTGTCCTCGCCGTCGGGGTCGAAGTCGAGGAGCCGCACCTGCGGCCCGGCAGCGTGCCCAGCTCCTCTGGCGTCGGACGGCGGGCGCCGCGTGGTGGCCCCGAAGGCCAGGCGCTCGACCACGCGGGCCGTGTCGTCGCGGGTGGTGGCGAGGTACTCGCTCCACTCACCCCCGCGCTCGGGGAGGTCGACGCGTTCGAGGAACGACGGGATCACCTTGCGCAGCTCGGTGAGCATCATCGAGCCGTACGTCCTGACCTCCGGGAGCGGATGGACCGCCATTCGCAGCAGCAGCGCCTCGAAGGCCTGGCCGTCGCCGTAGATGCCGACGTTCGAGAGGGACGCGGCCGGCAGCAGCCCGCGCGCCGCGTCCAGCGCCTTCGCCTTCAACGCCCGACGATGGACGAGGTCCGAGTCGCCGGGCTCCCGGGGGACGCGCGCACCGAGCCAGGAGACGAGCCTCTGGAGGAGCGCGCCGTAGCTGTCGAACATCCGGTCCATGTCGCCGACGTAGCGCGCGCCGAGCGCCGACTCGAGGATCTCAGGCGGCCGATGGTACCGGTAGTGGCCGCTCGGCAGGCGTTGGTCGTAGGCGACGTAGCGCGTCGACTGCTCCAGGTACGACATCAGCCGGCTGCGCTCGAGCACCTTGGTGAGGACGTTGGACGCCTGTTCGCAGGCGAGGTGGACACCGCCGAGCTGGGCGATGGAGTCGTCGCCGTACTCGACGAACGCCCGCTCGTACAGCCTCTCGGCCCGCCGAAGCCCGACGGTCGCATCGAACGTCGAGTCTCCCGAGACGTCAAGCTCCCCCACGAACTCGTCCAGGAAGAGCCGCCGGAGGCTCTTGGCAGAGCGTGAGTAGCGGGCGAACAGGGCGCCTTTCACGACCTCGGGAAGGTTCACGAGCGCGAAGACCGGAAGATCGAGGTTCGTCACGTGACGCCGGAGGACCGCCTGCTCCTCTGGCGTGAACTCCTCGGGGGTGTAGGGCATCATGGCCCGGCCAAGGCTATGCGCCTGCACCATCGAGGTGGTGGACCTCCTCGGGCCGCGCGACGAAGCCAGGAAGCCTCCCGAGAGAGGCTGGGGGCCGGCGGACCAAGACGGGCTCCTGGGCATCGAAGTCGCGGAGAGCCAATCGGTGGTCAATCGGTCAGGTCGGGAGTGCTGCCAGCAGCGACGACGTCGCGCCGCAGGAGGCGCATCGCGGCATCGGCAGCGGCCGCGGTGGCCGGGTCGGTCGCCACGGTCGCGACCTGTCCTGCCAAGTCGACGAGCTGCTTCACCGTCCGCACGAAGTCGCCTGGCGCGATCTCCCCGACGTCGCGCGACGCCACCTCGAGCACCGCACCGAAGGAGGCGCCACGTGCCCAGGAGGCGACGGCCCCGGCGAGGCCGTGCTCGGGCGGGCGGGTGCGGGGGACGAGGTGCACCTCCTCCACCCCCCGGATCCGCTCGGCGAGCCCGTCGAGCGTGGCGAGGCGTCCAGCGAGCTCCTGGCGGCGCCCCTCCCCCAGGCGGTCCCCGCCGCTCCTTCCCCCCCTTCCCCGGCGCTCGCGGTGCGCCCCGTCGCGGACGGCTTCCCGCGCCGTCCTGCGGCGCCCGTGGATGGGCCCGCCGAGGGGCCGGCGGGCCCTGCGCCGCTCGAACACGAGCGAGGAGAGGACGCCCGCGAGGACGGCAGGCTCTGAGTCCTCGAGGACGTCCTCGGCGAGAGCCTCCGCCACGAGCAGGTCGCACTCGTGGTATACGCGCGCGAGCCGCTCGCCCCGGACGGTGAGCCGCCAGTCGTCCACGTAGCCGAGCTCCTCCAGGACTGCCAGCCGGCGTCCGAGCTGGTCGACGAGCACGTCGCGCCGACCGCCCCGCTGCCGCCCGGCGCGCGCCGCGGCGTCCGCCTGCCACTGGGCGAACGAGCGATGCAGCACCGACAGCGCGGTCGGACGATCGAACCGGCCCACGAGGTTCACGGCGAGGTTGTACGTGGGGCGGAACGCCGAGCGGAGGTCGGGCGGCGGGGCGGTGGCGATGCGCGCCATCTCGGCGACCGGCGTGTCGAGCGACCAGAGCACGACCGCGTGGCCCACGTCGTCGAGGCCGCGTCGCCCCGCGCGCCCGGTGAGCTGCGCGTACTCCCCGGAGGTGAGCGCCGCACGGCCCGCGCCGCCGTACTTGTCGAAGCGCTCGATCGCCACGGTGCGCGCCGGCATGTTGATGCCGAGGGACAGGGTCTCGGTCGCGAACACCACCTGCAGGAGCCCTGCAGCGAAGCAGTCTTCGACGGTCTCTCGGTAGGCCGGGACGAGGCCCGCGTGGTGGGCGGCGATGCCCGACGCGAGCGCTTCGAGCCACTGGGGGTATCCGAGCACCTCGAGCGCGTCGTCGCTCAGCTCCTCCACGTGCGCCTCGGCGATGTGACGGATCTCGGTCCGCTGGCGGTGGTCGGTGAGGCGCAGCCCCTCGCGGACGCACTGCGCCACCGCGTCGTCGCACGCCGCCCGGCTGAAGATGAAGACGATCGCGGGGAGGAGATCGCGATCACAGAGCGCCTCCACGAGCTCGACGCGCCGCGGCGCTCGGAAGGGCAGGCGCGGGCCACGGCGCTCGCCGCCGCGCCAGCGCGGCACGGGATCGAGCTGCGCGATCCGGCGTGCCGTCTGGTCCAGGCGGAGCGCCTCGCCGCCCACCCGCCCGTCGTGGAGCAATGGCAGCAGCTCGGTCTCGGGCGTTCCTCTCACGTCGGGCTGGCGGCGATGAACGGCCAGGTGGTGGCGGAGGACGACCGGGCGGCGCCGCTCCACGACGACTGCCGTCGGGCCACGCACCGAGGTGAGCCAGTCCCCGAGCTCGTGCGCGTTGGACACGGTGGCAGACAGGCACACGAAGGTGACCGTCGGCGGGCACAGCACGAGGACCTCCTCCCACACCCCGCCGCGGTAGGGGTCCTGGAGGTAGTGGACCTCGTCGAGCACCACGGTGCGCAAACCGTCGAGGAGGTCCGAGCCCGCGAGGAG
>JAJYXS010000169.1 GCA_021801615.1 Actinomycetes bacterium | reverse complement strand
CCGCGGTGCCGGCTATGCTGGCTGGCTGCCACGTCGGAGTGGCGGAATAGGTATACGCGCTAGCTTGAGGTGCTAGTGGGCGCAAGCCCGTGGGGGTTCAAGTCCCCCCTCCGACACTGACTTTCGCCCACGGGTCCGACTCTGCTATCACGACGCGTCGCGCTGGGTCGTACGTGAGCCGTAGCCCGAGCTGCCTGTACACCTCAGCCTTGTCTTCCGGGGCGGCCTTCGCGAGCACGTCGAGCAGATTGCCGAGGCCGTTCACGAGCGCAGCGAGCTGGTCGCGCGACAGGCGGCCGTGGTTGTGCCCGGTGGCCCGGTCCAGCTCGACCTCCGCCGCGAGTCGCTCGGCTTGGACCTCGGCGATCCAGGTGGTGACTACTGCCGGGTCGGCACCGGAGTCGAGAGCGGCGCGGTACCTGGTGAGGCGCTTGTCGCAGTCCGCCAGGCGCTTGCGTGCCGCGCCGGCCTTGACCACATCCGCATCGTCATTCGACTCGGTCGCCGCGTGGAGCGATTCGAGCGTCTCGTCGATGTTGGCTGGGTCGAACACCTGTGCCAGCCAGCCGTCGAGCGGGCCGACGACCGCGTCCTCGCGGAGGTACACGTTGCGGGGGTGGTCGACCTCGTTGACGACGGCGTACTCACTCGGGTAGCGGCATCGGTAGTGGGCGAGGCCGTGGTTGTAGCTGCCCTGCATCAGCCGCCCGCAGATGGCGCAGCTGATGAGGCCGCGCAGCGCGAAGGGTCGTGGCGAAGGGCGACGCTTGCGCACCACATGCCGGCCGCGTCCCGCCGCGGCGATCGTGCGCGCCCCGGCCGAACAGCTCGTTCGTCACGAGCGGCTCGTGGGTGAGCGCGTCGGAGTAGATCCACTCGCCCTCGTCGTTCCAGCGCATCTTCGTCTCGTGACCGAGAGCCACGTCGTCCACGTCGACGAGCACCTCGTCGCGTCGCTGGCGGTTCCAGACCTGCCGGCCCGTGTAGCGAGGGTCGGCGAGGATGGCACGCACGGCCATCTTCGACCACGCCTTGCCGTGCCGGTGCCGGTTCCGCTCGGGGTCGTGCGCGGAGGGGCTCGGGATGCCCTCGCGGGTCAGCTGCTCGGCGATGGCGTAGAGGCCGCGTCCCGAGACGTACTCCTCGAAGATCCTCTTCACGACGGGCGCCGTCGCCGGGTCCGGTTCGAGCCGATGCAGCCGCTGGCCGTGGGAAGCCTTGCCTGGGTTGGGGTGCGGCCCAGCATCCGCGAGGCGGTAGCCGTAGGGCGGGCGCCCGCCGAGGAAGCGGCCTTCGCTCCGGGCCTGGGCGGCCATGGCCGAGCGGACACGGATCTTGATCCGGTTGCGCTCGCCCTTGGACATGCCGCCGTAGAGCGACATGACGAGGTCGTGGGCGTCGGAGCCCGGGTCGACGGCGCCGCCCACCTCCGGCACCCACAGCTCGACGCCGTAGTGGGCGAAGACCGGGAAGGTGAGCCCGAACTGGTTGCCGTAGAAGGCGCGGGCCGGCTCCCCGATGACGACCGCCTCGAAGCCGCGGTCCGGCCGGGCGAGAGCGTCGAGGAGGGCGGCCGCTTCGGACCGACGCTTCCACGGCAGCGAGCGCGACCGGCCGATGTCGAAGTACTCGGCGACGACGACACCGCCGGCCGGCTCGATGAGGGTGCGCGAGCGCGAGAGCTGCCAGGCTTTGGAGGACTCGGGATCCTGCTGGTCCTCGGTCGACACCCGCCCGTAGAAGGCGAACCGCTTCACGATGCTCTCCTGGCTTCCTCCCCCGGACCGAAGGCCGGGGTCCTTGAGGTTCTACCTCCACGCTGCGCCTCACCGGAAGGACCCGGTTCCTGGGCGCCCGCCCCGAGGAGGATCCGCAGAAGGGCCCTGGCGGCGGCGGGGGTGAGCTGCGGTGGCTCGTTCGGCACCACGACCGTGACCCTGGGGTCGGCGACGACCTCGCCGGGCGGCCGGACGGTGCCCGTCGGCAACGACGGCCAGCTGTGGGCGCCCGAGGGCCGGTGTTCTGCCCTGGTCGGCCGACTGTGGCCGACGGTCCCTTTCGCACCTGTGGGGCCAACCTGTCGGCGACTGCGGTGGTGGCCGCTCACCCTTCCACCCCAGGCGGCACGACGGCAGCGAGCTCGGCGAGCCGATGGCGCCGGCTCTCCGTCGACCCGACCGGCAGCCAGACCCCACCGGCCGGCGCCTCTCCATGGCGGCCAGTGGCGACCGGCACGGGGGCGCTGCCGAGCGCCTTGCGTGCGGCGGCCTCACGCTTGGGACCAGGGAACCAGAACAGCACCCAGAAGGGGTCCTTGGAGGCGGTTGCCATGGTGGCGTAGCCGTCGAGCTTGGCCGCCAGCCGCTCGTGGGTCTCGGTGCCGCGGTCGTACTCCAGGAAGAACGCGACCTCCCTGCCGGCGTCGGCCCACACGCCATAACCATCCGGCCGCACCACCTCGCCCCAGGTGGCCCGGCACCGCCGCTCCGGCCACCAGAGCCGCAGCTCGGCATCGTCCGCTCGTCTCGCCGCGCCGAGGAGGGAACAGAAGAACCCGTTCACCCCGACCCGATGAGCGAGCTGGGTGCTGTCCGCCAGACCGAGGGCGCGGTCGCGCCGCCAGTGCAGCTCCTCGACTTCGACGCCCCGCTCGGCCGCGACGACCATCGCACCCACCGCGTCGAGCACCCAGTGGTTGGGCGCGGTGCCCACCCTCCGGAAGGGCCGGAAACGGTCGAGCACCCGGAGGCGGTACAGCATCGACAGGCGGTGCCGGGCCGAGATGGGGCTGTCGAACGCGACGGCCGCGATCTGGTCCGTCGTGAGCACCCGATGCTCGGAGAGCAGCGAGCAGATGTAGCGGTCGCGGTCGGTGAGGTGCCGGGCGGTCGAGGTCACGAGGTCGTCGGAGAGACGCAGCCGAGGCCGGCCACCGCCGGAAGAAGAAGGAAGAAATGAAGAAGATGTATGCGAAGTCGGAGGAGGCATCGTCCGGGTCAGGCGGCATCACCTCCGGCGTCGCCGGCGTCATCACGACCCGCAAGGCCCGGCAACTTGAAACCGTCCAAGGCATCGTCCGGGGAACCTGCCTGCGACCGTCCGCCCCACTGGCCCTCGACCTTCAGCTCCCGGGAACGACGCTCCTGCTCGCTGAGCCCAAAGCGATCGCGCGACCACGTGCGCACGAGCTCGGCTCGCCCGGACACGACCTCGCCAGGCGGGCGGGTCCGGAAGGTGAAAGCCGCGCTCTCCTCGCCCTTCACGACCAGGCGGCCGGCAGCCTGGAACAGCCCGAGGTGCGACAGGTCGTGCTCGGAGAGGTCCGGGGCGACGTCGTGCTGCAGGCGGTGAGCATCCTTCGTCGAGCACCGGAAGAACACCTTCGTCCGGGCATTGGCCGACACCGCTTCGGCCAGGTCGGCGGGAAGCTGTTCGAGGTGTTGGTGGGCGAGGACCAGGCCGAGGCCGTAGGCGCGAGCCTCGGCGAGCACGTCCTCCAGGCTCCCGGGCATGGCGAGGAAATTGTGCGCCTCGTCGAGGTACAGGCCGCAGGGCCGGCCCCACCTGCCGCCGCGGGCCCGGGTGGTGGCGGCTTGCCATACCTGGGCGACGAGGAGCGAACCCAGGAGCCGGACCGTTTCGTCGCCGAGCACGCCCTTGGGCAGACGGCACAGGAGGACCCCGCCGTCGAGAATCTCGTCGAGCGAGAAGCTCGAAGTCCCGGTGCCGACCACGGCCCGCACAAACGGGCGCAGCAGGAAGGCGCGCAACTTGTTGGTGACCGGCCCGATCACCGCGGAGCGGGCACTGTCGGACAGTGAGTCGTACCACCGCCAGAAGCTCCGCAGCACTGGGTCCTGGATACTGGCGGCCAGCGGTGCCCGGTAGAGCGGGTCGGTGAGGAGCTTGGGGATCTGGGCGAGGTTGGCCCCCTGCGTGGAGGCGCAGGGTCAGGCAGGCGGCCCGCAGGACGTCGTCGGTGCGCGGCCCCCATGCCGACTCGAAGAGACGGTGCATCACCCCGACCACCTGGTCGACCGTCAGGTGGACGTCACTGCCGCCAAGCACGTTGAGCGCCGGCGGCTCAGGGTCCTCGGCGTCGATGACGACCGTGCGCTCCTCAGCCCCGTCGGGCAGCCGGTCGAGGATGTCCTCAACCAGCGCGCCTTTTGGGTCGACGACCACGGTGCCGCGTCCCGCGCCCACGTCGTCGAGCACCATGTTGAGGAGCAGCGTCGACTTTCCCGAGCCGGTCGCCCCCATCACGTGCATGTGGTAGGCGGCATCACGAGGAGCCAGTGCAATCGGACGTCCAGGCCCGGCGTCGGCGTCGCCGAGGATCCTCCCCTCGCGGCCGACTTCCGGCGGAGGCGAGACGCGCTTGGCGCCGGCGCGGGCGAGCCCAGGCACGTCTCGGTCGAGCGGCAGGTGCGCGAGTGCAGCAAGCTCGGGCACCGAGTACAGGTCGCACCGGCTCGTTCGCCTGGAACAGACGGTTGCTGCCGGTCGCGGAAGGCGCCGCGGAACGAAGTGGTTCTCTGCCGCATATGAGCCGAACGAGGCGCAGACGGCCCGCGTTTGGCTGCGGAGTCTCCGCGCCGTCCATCGGTCAGTGTGAGACGACGACACGGCGACGCGGACCGATGCTTCGAAGCATGGGCGTCCGAGCTTCTCCCGGGCAGCGGGCAGCTCCGGTCGGTGAACGGGGGTGGGTCGTTGACGAGGTTGGGCTGGCGTCGCCGGCCCCGGGGTGACCAGGTCGAGCAGCCCGTGGATCAAGGGTCCGACCACGCGCAGGAGCGGCGACGGGGTCGGGATGCCCTGCATGTTGAGCAGCCCGCGCTGCGCCTTGCCGAGGCATCGTCGGCTCGCCGGGCGCGCGACGACCTGGATGACGGCAGACTCGTCCTGCGAAAGCTCGGTCGCTGCAGCTAGGACGGTGCGCAGCGGGTCGAGGACGTGATCCGTCGCGATCGGAAGCCACGACGAGCGGGCGAGCCGGAGCTGCCGGCCCGCGCAGAGACGGGCACCGACGAGCGGCGCACCGGACTCGGACGGGAGCACCGTGGCGCCCGGCCACGCGGCCGCCGCGGCTCTGCCGATGTGCGCCGTGGTCGGGATGGGTGCCCACAGGTCGAAGTGGACCCGCTGCCCGGTTGATCGGACCTCGAAGACGAGCTGCGGCCTGCCGCGCAGCCTGGTGAGCCATCTCGGCTGGAGGAGAGCATGGACGTTCGCCCAGAAGACCTCGGCTCCGTGCGGGTCCACCGTCGGCGGCGGAAGGATCTCCAGGTGACTGGCAGAGGCAGCCCCGCGTCGCGAGTGCCAGCGGACGAACGCTGCTTTCGCGACCAGCGCGAGCACCACCAGCCCGAACAGCATGGGGAGGTAGTGCTCAGCGAACGAGATGGCGACGTGCGCGAGCCAGTGGGCCAGGTCGTGCAGGGTGGCGTTTGGGTGTTCCAGGAATCGGGCCAGTGGCCCACGCGGGATGGACGGGGTCGGCGTGGCGGTAGCGCTGGCGGTCGTGGGTGGGTTCACCGTGGGGAGACTCCTCTGGGTCGCGGGACGGTTCTGCGGCGTCGGGGTCGCTCCGGCGCCTTCCACCCCTCTAAACAAGGGGTTCTTGGCCGAATTTCAGAGTTCTGTCGCGGATTCGAAACGACGCCCGATAGACTCGTCCCCGTGACCAGCGCCTTTGCGATGGAGCGACAGACGGCCCTGCTTGCCGAGGAAGCCGGCCAAGCGGTCAACGCTATGGTCCGCTGGGGCCTGGCTGCTCAGTCGAGCCGTGACGTGCTTGAGCGCTTGGAGGCCCTGGCCGCCGCCCGGCGTCAGGCGGAGCTGGCGTTCCACCAGGCCGTGTGGGCCGCCATCTCGGCAGGGCCGAAGCCGCACACGTGGCGCGCGATCGCCCCTCTCACCGGCATGCCGTGGCAGACGCTCTACCGGCGGTATCGCGAACCACCCGATCGGTTCCCGCGCGACGCAGCCATATCGACGAGCAGACAGTCGCCCGGTTGATGGGCGGTCCCTGAAACAGCCCCTGGCTACCCTTCATCCAGTGTCAGTGCTCGACCCCCGCCGGAAGTTCTCACGCCAGGAGGTCTGGCGGGCCTGGCAGCGTCAGGGCTGCGTCTGCAATCTGTGCGGTCGGGGGATCCCATTCGACCTCATCGTCGGTGACCACATCGTGCCGTGGATCCGCGGAGGACCGACTACGCTGCAGAACCTCCAGGCGCTCTGCGGATCCTGCAACCTCCGGAAGGGGAGCGATCCGCAGGAAATCGCTGCGGAGCACTTCGACCTCGAACTGATTGCTCCGAGCCGGGCGCCGATGCGCAAGTGGCAGACGGAGGCGATACCCACTGCGCTCGGGCTTCTAGGTCGCGAGGCCGTCCTCATTGAAGCCTGTCCGGGCGCAGGGAAGACTCGCTTCGGTCTCGAAGTGGCGTACGCACTTGTGGCGAAGGAAGCCATATCGCGAGTTCTCATCGTCGTCCCCACTCTTGCCATCGCAGACGGCTGGCAGCGTGCCGCGTCTTCGACCTCGATGGATGCCCCGACGCTTCCCTTGCGCACTCAACGCGAGTGGCGCCCGGTCGATCCCATCGGTGATGGCTGGCTGGGAGCCATCGTCACCTACCACTCGCTGTTCCGCTCGACCGAGATGTTCCTCGCGCATGCCACTGATCCCGGACATAGGACGCTCGTGATCTTTGACGAGGTCCACCATGCCGGCACCGACGCGGCCTGGGGCGCCTCGGCGCAGGCCGCCTTCGCTCAGGGAGCGTGGGGCATTCTTGCATTGACCGGTACGCCATTTCGCACGGACCGCTCACCAATCGTGTTCGTTCCCTCTGAGGGAGGCAGCGCGCGGCCGCACTTCCGATATGGGTATGACCAGGCGATCGAGGACGGTTCGTGCAGGCCGATCCAGTTCGTCGAGGTCCGGGGCCAGACGACATTTCGCACCGAGGACGGAGTCGTCCACTCGGTGAGCTTCGACGACGCGGAGGTCAC
>JAJYXS010000052.1 GCA_021801615.1 Actinomycetes bacterium | reverse complement strand
ATCGTCCGAAGCGGTTGACGCTGATCGTGCGCCGACAGGACCGACACGGCGCCTCGGTCGCGTTGTGGCGCTCGAAGTCCCGACATGCCCGGCATCGTCCGGTCTCGATGCTCGTGGACCATTGTCGCGGATCGCGGAACTTCCCCAGAGTCGATCACCGAAATTGCCCAGTTGTCCCCGGGGCGGCGCGAGCTGGCTGGAGTGTAGATCAGCTCTTGGCGATCTGATACGCGTGGCGATGTCATCTGGTCCGATCTTGGGTCACCTGCCGGCAGACGGCCGGTCTGCGTGCTCTCTCGAGACGCTGCGATAGAGGTCCGTTGACGCGCATCGAATAGTCCTATTACAATGAGTATCACTATGCAGTTGCGCATCGACCGCAGCGATCCCCTGCCACTCGCCGAACAGGTGGCGGCCGAGATCCGACGTGCGATCTCCGAGGGCGAAGCAGCGCCGGGTGACCGTCTGCCACTCGCCAAGGACCTTGCGGCGGTGATGGGGGTGAACAAGAACACGGTCTTCCGGGCGCTGCACCTTCTTCGCGACGAGGGGCTCCTCGAGTTCCGGCGAGGGCACGGGATCACCGTCTCGGGCACCCCCGAGAGGAGCGCGCTCATCTCCCAGGTGCGAGACCTCGTCCGTACGGCGCGCCGCAACGGGTACAAGAAGAGCGAGCTCATCGCCATGATCGAGGCGGTCCGCTGAGTTGACCGCCCGGCCGCCCACCATCGATCGCCCGACCGAGGTGGGAGTGCCGCCTCCGCCCGAGGTCCTCTTCAAAGAGGCCCGCCAGCGCCGCAGGCGCCGTTGGATGCGCGTCCTCGCAGTGCTCGTCGCCGCCGCAGCGGCTGCAGGGATCGGCTACGGCGCAGTCGGGCGCGGGGGCCGTGGTCCCGCATCGAAGCGCGCGGCCCCTGCTTCGAGCAGCAAGACTCCGGCGAAGTCGACCCGCTCGGCGGCCGGCGGTTCGCTGTGCGGCACGGGCGCGGTCGCCGTGACGGACTGCCTCATCGCGCTCTCCTTCGTCAACGCCACAGTGGGGTTCGGCGTCTACAGCCCCGTGAACGTCTCTGGGGTATCCGGCCAAGCAGAGCTCGTCTCCACCACCGACGGCGGCTCGACGTGGCACATGGTGGGACCCTCCCCCGTCGGTGACGGCCCTACGGAGTCGGAGCCACCCAGGCTCACCTTTGTGAGTGACGCCGACGGCGTCGAGTACGGCACACAAGGCGCCTTCGCCACCCACGACGCGGGCCGTCACTGGACACCGATCTCCGTGTCTGGCCGCGTGGTCGCGAGCACCGGCACCGGGCGCGATCTGTGGCTCACCGACACCACCTGCACAGTGAGCCCGACCACCGCACCGTGCACCGTCGGCATCGAGGCATCGAGCAACGCCGGGCGCACCTGGCGGGCGCTCGACCTCCCGCCCGGGCCATTTCGCGCAGCCCAGAGCGCCGTGGGGACGGGGGGCACGCTGGTCGTGGCGGAGTGGGGAGACCACGAGGGCTACTCGGCCAACAACCCCGGCGTGCTCCTCACGAGCACCGACGGCGGCGGCAGCTGGCAGCAGCGCCCGCTGCCGTGCCCCACCGAGTTCCGCCTGGGCGGTCAGCTCTCCCTCGCTCCCTCGTCGCGCACCATCTGGCTGGTCTGCAGCGGCGCAGGTGCGGTCGGAACGCGTCCGAACGCCGTCTACCGCTCGACGGACCTGGGCACCTCGTGGGTCGCCGAGTCGAGCTATCCACCGGCGCTGGACGCCACAGCCCACCTGCCGCCGGGCGCCCCCACAGGCACGATCTACGCGCTAGTGGCGCGATCGAGCACCGAGGCCTGGGTGCTCGAGACGCCCCGGGGCGGGTTGCTCGCGACGAGCGACGGCGGCCGTCGCTGGCACGACGCCTTGCCTGCGACCATCAGCCAACGCGTTGGCACACAGATCCGAGCGCTCGCCGTGGTCACTCCCACCCGCGCGTACGTGGCCGCGCACGCGTTCTCATCCACCATCCACGGCGGGCTGTGGCGTACCGAAGACGGCGGTCGGACCTGGCACCGGCTTCAATAGCAGCGCCCCGCTCTGAAGGGGCTGACACGTCTCGGCCCGAGGGCCGACCGGCCACGAGCGTGCGGAGCGCGTGGGCGGGCGACGCGCGCAGTGCCCCGCCTCCGGCGGGCTGATAGCCTCGCCTCAGCACGTGGTTGTGCCTAGGGTTCCGCTGGCCCCCCGCCACCGATAGTCGACAAACAGGGGAGGCTGGGACTGGACCGAGCGGCACCAGGCCGGCGGCCGCCGGCTCACACCTCACGGGACAAAAGCCCCGAGGGCTCCGAATGAGCGCGCCCGCAAGCTGCGGGACAGGCGAAGGGAGCCAGAGCGTGGGGACCATGATGGGGCTCGCAGCAGGCGGCGTCACGCTGGGGAGAGGCGTCGTGGTCGCGGTGGTGCTCGCCGCGGCGCTGGCGCACGCGGGATGGAACCTGCTGGCCAAGCTCATGGACGACCAGGTGGTCGCCTTCTGGTTGATCAACGCCGCGTGCGTGGTGTGCGGGGCAGGGATGTGGGTGATCGCGGGCTCGCCCAGGACGTCGGCTTGGCCGTACCTCATGACGTCGGTCGTCTTGCACGTCGCCTACAACGTCGCACTGCTCAACTCGTACCGCTTCGGTGATCTCAGCCAGGTGTACCCGCTCGCTCGGGGAATGGCCCCGCTGCTCGTGACCGGCGGTGCAGCGCTCGTCGCGCACGAGAACCTCGGCGGCCTCCAGCTCCTCGGAGTCGCCGTCATCGCCGGCGGCCTCGTGAGCCTCGTCTGGCTGCGCGACACCGCCGCCGCGGGCGCGAGGCGGCCCATCCTGCTGGCCGCGCTGACGGGGATCGTCATCGGTGCCTACAGCCTGAGCGACGGGCTCGGGGTTCGCCACGCCCACGACACGGTGGGCTACGCCGGCGCTCTCTTCTTCCTCGAGTCGTCGATCCTCGTGATCGGGCTGGCCACCTGGCGTCGTCGGGTGCTGCCTGGTGTCCCCAACTCGGGCTGGGCGCTGGGCGCTCTCGCCGGCGCGCTGTCGGTCGCGACCTACGGCGCCGTCCTCTGGGCGCAGACGCGCCTCGAGCTCGGGGTCGTCTCGGCGCTGCGCGAGACCAGCGTCGTCGCAGCGGCCATCTTCGGTGCCGTCTTCCTCCACGAAGGGTCTGCACGCCGACGCGTGGTCGCTGCCCTGGTCGTCTGCGCCGGCGTCGCGTTGCTCGTCATCGCATGAGGTGACATGGAGCGGTGCGCGACATGGAGTGGTGCGCGACATGGAGCGGTGCGCGACATAGAGCGGTGCGCGACATAGAGCGGTCAGCCCCCTGCCCGAGCGGCGCGCCGGAGCGGCCCGCCCGAGCCCCCCGCCCGAGCCGCCCGCCCGAGCGGCGCGCCGGAGCGGCCCGCCCGAGCCCCCTGCCCGAGCGGCCCGCATGGTACCTTCCGATCCCGTGCTCCGATCGTGATGTCGGAGACCCGCCAGAAGGGGGGACCGTGCCCGACGAGCGCACGTTTCCAGCTGGAACCAGAGTGGACGACCTCGACCTGTCGGGCGTGCGCCTTCATGGGACGAACCTGGAGGGGGCGCGCTTGACCGAGACCTACCTGTCGGGAGCGAGCATCACAGGGGACATCGAGGGCCTGCGCGTGAACGGCGTCGAGATCGAACCACTCGTTCGAGCCGAGCTCGTTCGCCGGCATCCCGAGCTCGCCATGTTGCGCGCCAGCGACATCGGCGCGCTCCGGGAGGCATGGTCGATGCTCGAAGGGCTCTGGACGGAGACGACCGCCCGCGCCACGCGTCTCCCTGAGGGCCTGCTCTCCGAGAGGGTGGACGGGGAGTGGAGCTTTCTCGAGACGTTGCGGCACCTGGTCTTCGCCACCGACTGCTGGGTCGCACGCGGGATCCACGGCGAGCCGCGGCCGTACCACGTGTGGGGCCTGCCCTGGAGCGGGGCGGGCACGGAGTGGGCCCGAGAGGTCGGGGTCGACCCGGACGCGAACCCGACGCTCGACCAAGTCCTGGAGATGCGCGAGGACAGGCAAGCTTCCGTGCGCGCCACCCTGGACGTCCTCACGGATGCGGAGCTGGGTGAGGTCCGACGCGCCCCGGACGACGGCGGTCACCCGAGCGGAGAGCATACGGTTCTCCACTGCCTTCACGTCGTCTTCAACGAGGAGTGGCACCACCGCCGGTATGCCGTCCGAGATCTCGACGTGCTCGATCCCGACGGGCGCGGGCGGCAGATCGCTGGTGAGGGGTAGGCGGCCACCTGATTGTCGGTTGCAGTCGAGCGCACCGACCAGAGCCGCTCGAGACACCCGCGATCCACTGACCGGCTCGGCCCGCTCGGTGCCCGACAGCTACGCGAGCGCTGCGAGCGCCTCGTCGAGCCGGGTCGCCAGCTCCTCGCCGTCGGCCTTCGAGAAGACGAGCGGCGGGCGGATCTTGAGGACGTTGGACGCGGGCCCGGTGGTGCCGACGAGCACGCCGCGCTCGCGCATCCGGTTCACCACCTGCCTGGCCTTGCGCGGGTCCGCAGCGCCGTCCGCGCCGACGATCTCGAGGCCGAGGAGGAGCCCCCAGCTGCGCACCGCGCCGGCGGTGTCGTGGCGCGCGGCGACCTCGTCGACGAGACGTCGGAGGTGGGCTCCGGAAGTCGCCGCGTGCTCGACGAGACGCTCCTCTTCGACGACGCGGAGCACCGCGAGGGCGGCTGCGCACGCGAGCGTGTTCCCCCCGAACGTGCTGAAGTAGCCCGTCGCCTCGACGAAGGGGTCGACCAGGTCGGCGCGGCCGAGCAGCGCGGCGACCGGGAACCCGTTGCCCATGGGCTTGCCCAGCGTGACGAAGTCCGGCTGGATCCCTGACGACGTCACGCTCCACAGGCTCTCACCGGTCCGTCCGTAGCCGGCCTGGACCTCGTCGGCCACGAAGAGCCCACCGGCGGCACGCGTCGCGGCGACCGCCTCGGCGAGCCACTCGTTGGCGGGGCCCCAGATGCCGTCGCTCGTGAAGGCGCCGTCCACGAACAGCGCGGCGGGCTCGTGACCTGCGGCCACCAGCTTCTCCACCGTGCCGCTCGCCGCACCCATGTGCGCACCAGCCCCGCTCGCCATATCCGTGTGCGCACCAGCCCCGCTCGCCCCACCCCCGTCCCCGCCCACCGTCCCAGGCGGTGGGAGGAGGCCGACGTGCTCGGGCGCGAACCCCTCGGGCCACTCCTCGGGGGAGAGGGCGGTGGTCGCTTCGGTGACCCCGTGATAGGCGAAGCGGGTCACGAGCGCCCCGTCGTGGCCCGTGGCGAAGCGTGCGATCCGCCACGCCACGTCGTTCGCCTCGCTCCCGGAGTTGACGAAGAGGACCCGCTCCAGTCGTCCCGGCCCCCGCTCGACCCCGTCCGCCGGCCGAGCGACCCCTCCCGGCGCCCGAGCGAGCAGCTGCTCGGCGAGCTCGACGCTCGCCTCGTGCAGGTAGCGGGTGTTCGTGACGAGGATGCGGCTCTGGGCGGCGATCGCGGCGGCGATCGCGGGGTGGCTGTGGCCTGCGACCGGGACGTTGTTGTACGCGTCGAGGTAGCGCCGGCCCGCGGCGTCGAAGAGGTACGCGCCCTCGCCCCAAACAATGTGGAGCGGCTCGTCGTAGACGAGCTCCAGCGGGCCGAGCACCTTGCGTCGCGCCCGCCTGAGCGCGTCGTCCGGGCGCGGCGCGTAGGGAAGGGGCTGCGAGATGATGCCGGACTCGCGGCGGGCGATGGCCGCCACACGCGCCGCGAGCTCGGCGGCGCCTTCGGCTTCGATCCAGCGGAGGAAGGCGAGGGAGAGGTCCGGGAGCTCCTCGGCGTGGGGATGGTGGAGACGCCGCCACGTGGTCACCACCACGTCGGTCGCGGCGCGCGCCGCGAGGAGGTCGAAGAGGACGGCCGCCTCGTCGTCTTCGAGCGGCGTCTCCTTGGAGTAGCCGGCGATCATCGGCGCAGCCATGTCCAGGCCGTCGTCGCGGGCGACCAAGACCTCGGCCAGCGCGACTGCGAGATCGCAGACGAGCGCGGTGTGGGTCATGTCGCCGAAGTCGGTGATCCCCACGATGCGGTCCTGGTCGTCGACGAGGATGTTCTGCGGGTTCATGTCGTTGTGGATCACCTGCGCGCGCAAGGACTCGAAGCGCGAAGCGACGTGCGCGTCAAAACGTTCGATCGCCGGTTCCACCACCTTCCTCGCTTCCGGGGTGAGGAGGTCGAGGCGGTCGCGAAGTGAGCTGGTGTGGCGGACGTCCCACTGGATCCGGTAGCCGGCGGCGGGATGGAAGAAGCCCCGAAGCGCGCGCCCGAGCCTCGCCGTGCACCGGCCCCACTCGAACAGTGCGGCGGTGCCGAGCTTCGCGGTGTCGGGGTGCGAGCCCTCGAGGAACGTGACGACCTGGACGTCGGAGATGCGCCCGTCGGCGCCCGCGATCGAGGCGCGGCTCGCTCCGGTCGGCGTCCGGAGCACCTCGGCCACCGGCAGCGTCGGGTCAACCCGCTTCACGTGCGCCATGGCGAGCGTGCGCATGTCCACCACGTCGCCCGAGTCGTCGGGGTGATGGACCTTCAGCACGTAGCGGCGCCCGTCGGCGGCGTCGACGCGGAAGTTGAGGTCGCGCTCGCCGTGCAGCTCGGTGAGCGAGCCGACGATCCCGTACACCTCGGCCAGCAGCGCGGCGGCGAGCTCGGGGGAGACGTTGGGTCGGGGGGCGAGCAGCGGATCGTTCACGTGCTCATCCTGGCAGGGCCGGCGGCTCGTGCTCGTTCGAGCTCGCCGGGGACGAGGGTCCCTGCGACGGCAGCCCCCGGCTCGGCGCGGCAGCCTCCGGCTCGGCGCGGCAGCCCCCGGCTCGGCGCGGCAGCCCCGGCTCGGCGCGGCAGCCTCCGGCTCGGCGCGGCAGCCCCCGGCTCGGCGCGGCAGCCCCCGACGATCAGAGAACCCTCTTGACAATGTTCTCTCGATAGAGCAGTATCGAGAGATGACTGGT
>JAJYXS010000162.1 GCA_021801615.1 Actinomycetes bacterium | reverse complement strand
CCTGCGGCGTGTTCGCGCTGTGGTGGGTCCTCGCCCAGCACTCCTTGGACCTCGTGCCCGGCGCGCCTGCGGCCCCCGGCGAGTCCAGCCTCCGGCTGCTCGCCATCGCGCTCGACCACGCCAAGCTCTGGCCCGAGCAGATGGTGGGGGTCTTCGGATGGAAGAACACGCCGTCCCCCCTGCTCACCTACGTCGTGTGGCTCGTGATGGTCGCCTTCGTCTTCCTCCTCGCCGTGTCGAGTGCACGGGCACGCCGGGCGTGGACCCTGCTCCTCTTGCTCGCCACCGTCGTCGTCCTGCCGGTCGTCCTCGACTACTCGGTCGAGCACAGGCTGGGCATCGACGGCCAAGGCCGCTACTGGCTCCCCATCGCGGTGGGGGTGCCGCTCGTCTCGGTCGCGCTCCTCGACCGCTTCGCGGCCCACGCGCGCTTCCGCACGCACACCGCGTCGCTCCTGGCGATCGGCGTCGGCGTGGCCTCCGCCGCGGCGTACCTCGGGACGCTCCGTCGCTACGCCGTGGGCGTCAACGGACCGATCGACTTCCTCCACGGGTCCTGGCACCCGCCCGACGGGCTCCTCGGCGCCGCGGTCGGCGGGTGCGCGTGCATCGCGCTGCTGCTCGTAGCCGTGCTGGTCGAGCTGCGCAGGCCGTTCCTCTCCCGGCTTCCGGCACCAAGCGGCTGACCACTCGGTGCACTCGATCGTCGCTCAGTGCCCCCGCTCGTGGCTCGGTGCCCCCGGTCGTCGCTCAGTGCACTCGGTCGTCGACTGCAGGCAGACGCGGCAGTCGCCGGAGCGCGACGGCCACGACAGTCGTCGGGTCCGCGCCCTGGGCATCCAGGGCGAGAAGGAGGCGACGGGCCGCGGAGAGCGCCGCATCCCAAGTCGAGGCCCATCCGGCGATCGGGTCAGCAGGGTCGGTGCCGGAGCGGAGCACATCGACGACTGCGCCCCGCCGCCAGTCGGTGAGGTCGTCGAAGGTGGCCCTCGTCAGCCAGGACCGCCATCGGTCGGGCGTTGAGGCCTGACGCAGCGCCCGTACCATGCGCGGCACCCCTGCGGCCTCGTCGACGATCGCGTACGCCGAGAGCACCTCTCCCACCGACCTTCCGGTGGCACGGACGATGGGGCCGACGTCGCCCACGCGCGCGGCAGCCTCCACGGCCAGCCAGCGTTCCGCGGTCGACCCGTCGACGCCGACCGCGAGGAGCTCACCGACGGCCTCCGGTGTCGGAGCCGTCTCCGCGAGGGCTTCGGCGACCGGTTGGTCGTCGGCGACGATCGAGCCGGGCTCGAGCGGCACCCCGCGCCGCAGGTACGCGCGGGCGAGGCCAGCGACCGCGTCGCTCACGACTCGGTGGAGCCGGGCGTCGACGTCCGCGGGAAGCTCCGCCCACCGAGCGTCGAGCTCCGCCCAGCGCGCGGCGGCGTCCACGACGCGGCGCGCCGCCCAATAGGCGCCGGCGACGTCACCGAGCCCGACCCCGAGCTCGGCCGCGGTCTCGTGAGCCCAGACGACCCCCAGCCGGTCGACGATCTCTCCGGCCACCTCGGTCGCGAGGATCTGGTCGTAAAGGCGGTGCTTCGCGATCAGGTCGCCGAAGTCGGCGCGCATCTCGGAGGGAAAGTACGCCTCGACCGCGCTTGCGAGGGAGGGATCGGCGACGATCTTGGACTGCTCGATGGCCCCGCCGAGGTCGGACTTCGCGTACGCGAGCAGCACGGCGAGCTCCGGGCGGATCAAGCCGGCGCCGGCGACGCGGCGGACCGCGAGCTCGTCTGCGTCCGGCAGCGCCTCGACGGCGCGGTCGACACGTCCTGACGCCTCGAGCGCGTCGATCAACGCCTCGTAGGCGTCGAGCTGTTCCGCGCTGTCCGGCACCGCCCTGTTGAGCGCCGCGACGCTGTGGTCGACCTGCCGGAGCACCTCTGCGGCGACCTCGTCCTGCGCGCGCTCGAGGTACGCGTTGCGTGCCGCGGGCTGGAGCCTCCCCTCCTCGATCGCGAGCGCCAGGAGGATCTTCAGGTTGACCTCGCGGTCAGAGGTCGCGACGCCTGCTGCGTTGTCGATGAAGTCGGTGTTGATGCGCCCGCCGCGACGGGAGTAGCGGATCCGGGCCTGCTGGGTGAGGCCGAGATTGCCTCCTTCGCCGATCACTCGCGCCCGAAGCCGGTCGGCGGTCACACGAACCTCGTCGTTGGCCCGGTCGCCCACCTCGGCGTCGGCTTCGCCTGGTGCCTTGACGAAAGTTCCCACGCCGCCGAACCAAAGGAGGTCGACCGGCGCCTCCAAGATCGCGCTGACGAGCTCCGGCGGCGAGACGCGCTCATGCTCGACGCCGAGCGCTCGGCGGGCTTCTGGGGCGAGAGGCACCTCCTTGACGTCGCGCGGCCACACCCCGCCTCCTCGAGAGATCAGTGTCGCCGAGTAGTCCGCCCAGCTCGACGACGGGAGGCTCGCGAGGCGTTTCCGTTCGGCGAAGGAGGCCGCGGGGTCCGGGTCGGGGTCCAGGAAGATGTGGCGGTGGTCGAACGCGGCAACGAGCTTGATCGCCTCGCTGAGCAGCATCGCGTTGCCGAAGACGTCGCCGGACATGTCGCCGACGCCTGCCACGAGGATCGGCTCTTGCTGGACGTCGATGCCGAGCTGGTGGAAGTGACGACGCACGGCGATCCAGGCGCCGCGTGCGGTGATCCCCATGGCCTTGTGGTTGTAACCATGGCTCCCGCCAGACGCGAAGGCGTCACCGAGCCAGAAGCCGTGAGCGGCGCTCAGTTCGTTCGCGAGGTCGGACATCTCCGCCGTTCCCTTGTCGGCCGCGACCACGAGGTAGGGGTCTGGTCCGTCGTGCGCGACCACGTCGGGTGGTCCCACGACCTTGCCGCCTACCAGGTCATCGGTGATGTCGAGGAGCGCGTCGACGAAGAGCGCGTAGCAGCGACGGACGTCGGCGGGCGTGGGGCGTTCCGGCGTCCGGCAGACGAAGCCTCCCTTGGCGCCGGTGGGGACGATGATGGCGTTCTTCTTCACCTGCGCCACCATCAGGTCGAGCACCTCGGTGCGGAAGTCGTGGGGACGCTCGCTCCAGCGGATGCCGCCACGGGCGACGAGCCCCGCGCGCAGGTGAATGCCTTCCACGTCGGGTGCGTGGACCCAGGTCTCGAGACGCGGGTGCGGAGGGGGCAGGTGGGGGACCGACGCGCTCTGCACCTTGAGGGTCACCGACCTCTTGGGTTCCTGTGCCGTGGCGTGCTGGTAGAAGTTCGTCCGCACCGTCGCGTCGACCAGCCCGAGGACCACGCGGAGCGCCCGGTCCCAACGCAGCGACGGCACCTTGGCGAGCTGGGCCACGCACGCCGCCCGGGCCGACGACTCCGGCGCGTCGGCACCTGGGTCGAACCGAGCGGAGAAGTAGGCCACGAGCGCGCGCGCGACGGGGGGGAAGCTGATCAGAGCCTCTTCGAGGTCGGCGGGCGGGACAGGGGGGGCGCATTGCGCCCAGTAGCGCGTGTACGCGCGGAGGAGGGACACGTCGCGCCAGCCGAGGCCGGCCGCGGGGACGAGACGGTTCAGCCGGTCGATCTCCGTGTGTCCTCCGACCGCCGCGTCGAGCGCTTCCACCAGCCGGTGACCGTCGGTCGCAGGGACGAAGCTGCTCGCTGTGCTCCCGAGGTGGGCCAGATGGACGCCGACGTCGTCGATCGAGACCCCGATCCCGTCACGGAGCTCGAACCGGTAGGGCACCGATTCTTCGACGACGAGACCGAAGCTCTCGAGCACTGGGAGGAGTGCCGTCAGCTCCACGGGCTTCTTGGCCAGCCTGCGGATGTGGAAGCGTCCGCCGCCCAATGCGAGGACGGCGAACCGATGGTCCTCGACCGCTTCATCGGCCGGCCGTCCACGCTCGAGCGAGGCGCCCGCTCCGAACAGAGCCCGGAGCTCGCGTGCGTCCATGGCGGCCTGCTGCGGGCTGGTGCGCTCTCGGTAGCTGGCAGGCGCTCGACGGCTCAAGTCGAGGGCAAGCTCCCGGGTCTCGGGATCCGTCGCGATCGCGACCAGGTCACGCGCCCAGGAGTCGGCGTCAGGGAGCGGCGGCGCCACGTCGGAGGGTTCCGGGGTCACCGTGCCAGCATCGCGCAGGCGACGACGCGATGCGACGCCGGCATCGCGAGTGCGGGCATGGCAGGGGGTCGCTGACGTCGCGGCAGGTCACTGGCCGTTGCATCGACGTGAAGGTTGACCAAAAATACGTGGACACGGGCTTGGCGCGCGTGCAGACTCGCGCGTGGTTTGGTACCGGCTGCTGGAAGCAGGAGGGCGCCAATGTCGCCGACCACGGGAACCGAGGAGCACGCACGAGCATCCGACGCCGAAGAGCTGACCGGTTTCGGCTACCGCCAGGAGCTACGCCGGTCGCTCAGCTTCTTCTCGAACTTCGGGGTAGCTTTCACCTATCTGTCCCCTGTGGTGGGGATCTACTCGCTGTTCGCGCTCGGCATCGGGACCGGCGGTCCCCGCTACATCTGGACCATACCGATCGTCGTCGCGGGCCAGCTGCTCGTCTCGCTCGTGTTCGCCGAGCTCGGGAGCTCCTTCCCGCTCGCAGGTGCCCTCTACCAATGGTCTCGGAGGGTCATCGGCCCCTCCTACGGATGGTGGGTCGGGTGGATCTACGCATGGGCGCTCATCATCACGGTCGCGTCCGTCGACACCGGCATCACGGGGTACGTGATCACGCTGATCAACAACTGGTTCGGCACGCACTTCACACCTGCCAGCGCCAACGTGATCTTTCTCTGCACGATCGTGCTCATCGCGTTCCAAGCGACGATCAACATCGTCGGCGTGAATTACACCGCGCTGATCGCGCGCTGGGGCGTCTGGGTCGAGGTGCTTGGGACCTTTGGCGTGTTCGTTCTCCTTGCTGTCGCCGGGTTCCATCACTCTGCCGGCTTCTTGAACTCGACGGCGGGTACCACACGCGCGTCGCACAACCCCTACGGAGTCAGCTTCGGCGGGAGCTGGTTCCCAGGCGCAGCGCTGATTGCCGTGCTCGCCAACGTCTACATCTTCTACGGGTTCGAGTCAGCAGGAGACATCGCCGAGGAGGTCGTGGATGCACGTCACCGGGTTCCACGCGCGATGGTGACCACCATGATCGTCGGAGGAATCACCTCCTTCGTCCTGGTCGCGGGGCTCTCGCTCGCGATCCCAGGATCGGACCTGTCCAAGGTGATCGTCGGCGGTGTGCCTTACATCATCTCCTCGAACGTCCACTCGTCGGCTCTCGCCGATGCCGTTCTCGCGTTGATCTGCCTGGCATTCTTCTCGTGCGGGCTCTCCGTGCAGGCGGCCGGGTCACGAGTGCTGTTCAGCTATGGGCGGGACCGCCAACTGCCTGCAAGCCGCGCGTTCCGGAGCATCTCGCGCCGGACCAAGACCCCGGTTGTCGCCGTCCTCGTGGCGACGGTCCTTCCGGCGCTCTTCGCGCTGCTTGCGCGCGCGACGCCGTCGAAGCCGGTGCACATCCTGTTCTTCACATATCCGGCGAAAGTGAACGCGCTGTTCATTCTCGTGTCCTTCGCCACCTCCGGCATCTACCTGTCCTTCCAGATGGTGGTGCTGGCCGCGCTCATCGGCCGGATCCGGGGCTGGCGCCCCAAAGGCTTCGATCTCGGACGGTGGGCCTACCCGGTATACGTGGTCGCCATGATCTACGGAGTGGGCATGCTCGTGAACATCGTGTTCCCGAGCGCATTGACCTCGCCGCGCGCCGAGCTCTTCAACTATGGATGGATGACGCTCGTCGTGATGGTTGTCATCCTCGTGATCGGCGCGATCGTGTACGTCGCTCACCTTCCACACAAGCGAGGCGGTGAGGAAGCGGCGAACGTCTCTCAGCAAGGGGCCCAAGTCCGATGAGCGAATTCCGTGCTGTGATGGTGGCTGTCGACGGGTCCGAGCAGTCAGACCGAGCCGTGGTGGTCGCTCGGGATCTCGCGAGGGCGACCGGGGGTGTGGTCCACCTCTTCCACATGAGGGAGCGGGAGGTGATCGTCGGGAAGTCCGGCGGTTCCTTCGAGCGGGAGACCGACGAGGAGGTCGAGGCACTGCTCGAAAAGGAGCTGGCGGTGCTCCGTGGCGGGGGGGTGGGGGTCGTCCCCGACGTCCGCCGGGGTCGGCTGGGGGAGACGGCGAGAGCGATCCTGCAGGTGGCGGACGAAGTGTCGGCGGACGTCGTGGTCATCGGGTTGCACGGTCTGTCAGAATTCAGCGCCGCCATGCTCGGAGGGACGACGTACAAGATCCTGCACGCGACGAAGCGGCCGATCCTCGTCGTCCCATGACGGACACCGTCGGCGCAGGTTCGGACAGCCCGAGTTGGAGCACGCGCGTGGCGAGGTGTAGCAATGACCGATGGGGCCGTAGCTCAGTGGTCAGAGCAGGGGACTCATAATCCCTGGGTCGCTGGTTCGATCCCAGCCGGCCCCACCAGGTCACGGCTGCAGGAGCGCCCCCTGTCGATACCGCGTCGGCCCCGCGCCCGAGCTCGAGGGTTGCCGGGCACACACGACGTCGATGTGGGAGATGACCAGGCGTGACGGAAGGAGCCCGTCGGGCGGGTAGTGCCCAGGCGGACCGGGCGTCCCGCCGGCGGGTCCATGCAGCAGTGCGTGTGCCGGCCGAAACCGGCCACCCAATGCAGGCTTGGGCTCGAGGGGTGACCGCGACATCCCCGACCAGGAGGTGTTCTATGGCACGGCCCGGGCGATGGACGGTGGCACAGCTCGAAGCTGCCATCGATGGGGCACTCGCGAATGCGAGCTACAAGACGGTGGAGAGCCTTCAAAGAGCGCGGCGCGCAGATGCTCGACACAGATCGAAGCGGCGCCGTCGACCAGCGCGTAGACGAGCGAGAGCCGCAGCACGTGTGCCTCGGCCCGCGCGAGGAGCCCACCGGCGATCCGCGCCTTGGGCTCGGAGAGGCGCACGTAGGCGTCCCACCAGCGGGCGCGCGCTGCGGTCGTGAAGCGGACGTGACCGAGCTGGCCTGCGGCCCGAAGGTGTGCACCGAGGCGCTCGGCCATGTGGGTGCCTTCGAGCGGGTCGGGGGCGCCACCGTCGG
>JAJYXS010000127.1 GCA_021801615.1 Actinomycetes bacterium | reverse complement strand
CGATGGCGGCCCGGAGCACCTCGTCGTCGAGATCGTCTCCTTGCACCCTCACGAGCTTCGTGTCGAGCTCCACCTCGACCGAGCGAACCCCAGGCACCGAGAACAGTGCGCCGCTCACCGCCCGCTTGCAGTGCTCACAGGACATCCCGGGCACTTGGTAGGTCGTCGTCTCGGGCATGGTCTCAGGCACGGTCCACCTCCGTCGCCAGTATACCCCAGGGGCCAGTATACCCCCCAGAGGTATGAGATCAGGAGGAGGCCCGCTGTGCTCGCGCGTGCGACGCTCGGGACGCACGTCACGTGCAGGTGCCGGGGGCCGCCTGGTCCCGGTGGGAGACTGGGTCGCGAAGACGCCGACGTGGCACGGCTGCACGCGTGGCGGGTCGGGAGGTGGCCGTGGTGATCGACGTCGATGGCCGCCAGTTGTGAGCGAACGGTGAGCGGACTGTGGGCAGACGGTGAGCAGGCGGTGAGCAGGCAGCGAATTGACCGTCCGAAGCTGGCCGACGGCGCCGGGACGACGAGTGCTGGGACGACGAGTGTTGGGGCGGCCACGTCCCTCGAGGCGCACCGGCCGGCGGGCCCCGGAAGCGGCATCGCGATCGTCGTCGTGATGATCGGCGTGATGATCACCGCCGTCGACACGACCATCGTCGTCCTGGCCCTGCCGGAGATCGAGCGCTCCCTGCACGTCGCGCTGGCCTCGGTCGTCTGGGTGGTCATCGGCTACCTGCTCGTGATCACCCTGCTCGCGACCCAGGTCGGTCGCCTCGGCGACATGTTCGGCCGGGTCCGGATGTACGAGGCCGGGTTCCTCGTCTTCATCGTCGGCTCGGCACTGTGCGCGCTGGCGTGGGACGAGGCGTCCATCGTGGCGTTCCGCGTGCTCCAGGGTGTGGGGGGCGCGCTCGTCACCGCCAACAGCGGCGCGGTCATCGCCGATCTGTTCCCTCGCGAGCAGCGCGGAAGGGCCTACGGGTACAACGGGATCGGGTTCAGCCTGGGGGCCGTGCTCGGGATCCTGCTCGGCGGGGCGATCGTCACCTACGTCTCGTGGCGGTGGATCTTCTGGATCAACGTCCCCATCGGGCTCGCCGGCGTCGGCCTCGCGTTGCGCCTCCTGCACGACCGGGGAGGGCGCCAGCGCCACCGGCTGGACCTCGTCGGGATGACCACCTTGGGGCTCGGCCTCTTCGGGGTCCTCTGGGCGGTGACCAAGCTGGCGACCGCGTCCCTCGACGCCGAGCTGCTCGGGTACCTCGTCGGCGGGGTCGTCCTCATCGGGCTCTTCGTGCTCACCGAACGGCGCGCGGCCGAGCCCATGCTCAGCCTGTCGCTCTTCCGGGTGCCGGCCTTGACCCCGTCGTTGCTCGCATCGCTCTTCCAGGGCCTCGCCAACTACGCAGTGCTCTTCCTCGTCATCATGTACCTGCAGGGCGCGCGGCACCTGACGCCGATCCACGCGTCCTTGCTCCTCATCCCCGGGTACCTCGTCGGTGCGGCGATCGGCCCGCTGGCGGGGAGGATGGCGGACCGCTTCTCTCCCGTCCTGCCGGCGACGGTGGGGCTCGGGGTCCAGGTCGTCGCGCTCTTCGTCTACGCACATCTCTCGCTCACGACCGGCCTGTGGGTCGTGATCGCCGGCAGCGTCGTGAACGGCCTCGGGGCGAGCAGCTTCTTCCCGGCCAACAACTCAGCGGTGATGAAGGCCTCGCCGCCGGCCTCCTTCGGCATCTCCTCGGGCATGCTGCGCACGTTCGCGAACGTGGGGATGGTCTTCTCCTTCTCGATGGCCATCCTCATCGCGTCGCGCAGCATCAGCCGGAGCCTCGCCTTCGCGATCTTCGTCGGTTCGACGAGCCTGCGCGCCAAGGACGCGGCGGCCTTCACCTCAGGGCTCCACGCCGCCTTCTACGCGTCGATGGGGATGATGGCGCTCGCCGCGGTCTTCTCGGCCACCCGGGCGGCCGCGGCCGGCGGCGCGAAACGCCGAAGCTGAAGCCCCCTTCGAGCGCACCTTCGCCCGAGCGCACCTTCGCCCGAGGGCTGTGCGGAGGCTCGGACCTGCGCGGCGGGCCACAGGCAGGCCGACCGGCACCTCGCGCGGTCGTGCTCCTGTCCGCCTGTTCTGTTCAGCGCCGCCTCTGAGCGGCCTCCTCGATGAGGGTCGCCGCCCGCTCCACGCCACGGCGTGCCCTGATCCTCTCGCCGAGACGCGCCATCCTCGCGCGCAGCGCGCTGTCCGCGAGCAGGGCATCGACTGCGGTGGTCAGCTCGCGGGCATCGTGGCCGTAGGTCGCCAAGCGCCGACCGAAGCCCGTCTCGGCTACCCGCTGCGCATTGTCGTGCTGGTCCCAAAAGAGCGGGAGCACCACCATCGGCTTCCCGAAGTGGAAGCACTCGGTCGTCGTGTTGTTCCCGCCGTGCGTGATCACGAGATCGACGAGCGGCAGCACCCGGGTCTGGGGCACCTGCGACGCGCCCCACATGTTCTCAGGCAGCGTGTAGGCATCCGCGAGCGGCCCCTTGCTCACGACGTAGCGGTGCGGAGTGTCCGAGAGGGCGGCGACGAGCCGCTGCATGAGCGCGACGTCCGCGGAGCCGAGCGAGCCGAGCGACAGATAGACGAGCGCGCCGTCCGGTCGCCGGAGGAGCTCTGCGAGCTCCGGGGGAAGTTCAGCATCGGTGTCACGGACGCAAGACTCCAGGCGGTGCCATCTTGGGTCCGTGCGACCACGGTGCGCGTAGTCGACGGCCTCCGGATAGACGTAGAGGTTCAGGACGTCGGAATCGTGGATGAACTCCATGTCGGGCAGCCCGGGTGCGCCGCAGGCGCGCACCCACTCGTCGAACTCCGACCACAGGCCACGGTGGAGACGCTCGTACTCCGTGCGGAACGCAGGCCAGCAGGTGTCGTCACCGACCGGGTACCCCGAGAACTTCGGGGGCACCTTCCGACCGCCCAGCTCGAGCGGGTTGCACGAGACGATCCGGACGAAGGGCGCGCCTGCGCCGAGCAGCGCCGGGAAGGCGCACACGTTGTCCTCGACGACGACGTCGGGGTGCTGGCGTTCGACGACCGCTTCGAGCTGCTCCTGCACGAAGCGCGCGCCGTCGAGGAGCGCCTGCCAGGTCGGACGGACGAAGCGCTCGAGCTGCTCGATCGTGGGGAGCCTGAAGGCAGGCGCCGTCTCCTTCACGAACTCCGTCCAGAATCCTCCGGCTTCCGAAGCAGAAGCGTCGGTACCGGCCGCTGGCCCGAGCTCGACCAGGTCCTCCTCGAACCCGAGGGCTTCGAGCCGCCCTCGCCACGACGCCTCCGAGGCGAACACGACACGATGACCGCGGGCGCGGAGCACCGAGCCGATGCCGATGCAGTTGTTCGTGGGACCGTACGCGCTCTCGGGCATGAAGAGCACGGTCAGCGCTCTCGACATCCGAACGACCGTAGCGGCTCTTCGATGCTGCCTGTCGAGGCTGCTCGTCGAGGCTGCCCGTCGAGGCTGTTCGTCGAAGCTGCGCTGGACGCTGCTCTTCGAGCTCGGGTGTTGGCCGAGGAGGGCGAGGAGCCGGCCGGCAGCCTATTGGCCCGCTCGGGCGGATCCCGCCTCTGCGGAACCTGCCGGCGCGAGGCCCGCCTCTGCCGGGCCGGTGGCTGCGGGCGCCTCTTCCATGGCCTCGACCCGATCCGGGCTCGCCTGGGCAGCGCCGGTGCGCACCGGGGCAGGTTTCGCGTCGGGAGCGGCGGCCACGTGGGTCTGCCGGGCCGCGTCCCCCGGCGCGGCTGCGTGCGCGCCTGCGTGGACGTAGTGGCTGCCGCGCAGCAAGGAGGCGACGGCTGCCAGGGCGCAGGCGACGGCTCCGAAGGTGAATGCGAGCGTCAGGCCGTCCGAGAAGGGGGTCGCGATCAGCGTCGGGAAGAACTTCCGGCCGCTGAGCACGGCGGCAGAATGGGCCGGGAGCGTGGCGAGCGTCGCGCTCCCGAGGATCATCTTGATGGGGTCGTAGCCGAGCAGGGCGGAGAACAGGCTGGTGATGGGCGGCAGATGGGAGACCGCTGCCGCGGTCTTGGCCGAGACGCCCTGCGCGACCAGCCCGTGGTAGAGGGAGCGAGGGAGCACCGAGGCGACGCCACTGATGATCAGCGTGAAGAAGATCCCCATGGACAGCACCATGGCCGAGTTCTGGAAGACGCCGGTCATCCCTGCGCCGGCGCCGCGCTGGTCCGGCGGGAGGCTGTTCATCACCGCCGCCCGGTTCGGTGAGGCGAACAGCCCCATTGCGAGCCCGTTCACGAGCATGAGTGCGGCGAAGGGCAGGTAGGAGAAGTTGATCGGGAGGAAGTCGAACCCGACGAACGTGAGGGCCGCGGCGACCATCCCGGCGGTCGCGAACGGCCGGGCGCCGTAGCGGTCCGACAGGATCCCAGAGATCGGCCCTGCGATGAGGAACCCCCCGGTCATCGGCAGCATGTAGATCCCCGCCCAAAACGGCGTCACCGAGAAGCTGTAGCCGTGGAGGGGCAGCCAGATGCCCTGGAGCCAGATGACGAACATGAACATGAGGCCGCCCCGGCCGATGGCCGCGAGCAGCGCGGCCACGTTGCCGGCGAGGAACGCCCGGATGCGGAAGAGGCTCATCCGGAACATCGGCGCGTCGACCTTCATCTCGACCACGGAGAAAGCGACCAGCAACGCCACCCCGCTCGAGATCTCGGTGAGGACCTTCGGG
The DNA here is from genome assembly GCA_021801615.1 of Actinomycetes bacterium. Classification (GTDB taxonomy): domain Bacteria; phylum Actinomycetota; class Acidimicrobiia; order Acidimicrobiales; family RAAP-2; genus JAJYVT01. The sequence continues at coordinate 2,419 of JAJYXS010000127.1, read as the reverse complement.
CTGGTCCAGCCCATCGCAGAGGTGCCGTAGGGCTCGATGCCATAGGTGATGCCGACGAGGACCAGCGTGAGCCCGACGGCGAAGAGGACGTTGCCCCACCAGTCGATGCGGGCGGGGGTCCGGATGCCGTTGTCCCTCAGCTTGAGGTACGCCCACGCGGTGCCGAGGATCCCGAAGGGTGCAGAGACGATGAAGACGAGCCGCCAGTCGACCGGAGCGAGCACGCCGCCGACCACGAGGCCGATGAACATGCCGGCCACACCGACGATGTTGTTGATGCCGAGCGCCATGCCCCGCTGGTTGCTGGGGAACGCGTCGGTCAGGATGGCCGGTGAGTTCGCGAACAGGAACGCGCCGCCCACACCCTGTCCGAGGCGCATCCCGACGATGAAGGCTCCTGCGGCCGCGCCGTGCAGCCAGTCGACGGAAAGGAGGATCGAGAAGACGGTGAAGATGGCGAAGCCCAGGTTGTACATACGGACGCGCCCGTAGATGTCCCCGATGCGTCCGAGCGTCACGACGAGCACCGCGGTGGCCAGCATGAACCCGAGCAGGATCCAAAGCAGGTAGAAGAAGTTGGACGGCACGAGCGGGTCGAGCCGGATGCCCCGGAAGATGTCGGGCAGGGCGATGATGAGGATCGACTCGTTGATCGACACGAGGAGGACGCCGAGCGTCGTGTTGAACAGCGCCACCCACTTGTAGCGGTCGTCATGGCCGGCCGGGGTCCCGGGTGCTCGCAGCGCGCCCGCGGCGGTGGTCATCGTGCCGCACCCCCCGAAGCAACCTTCGAGGTCGTGGCCTGCTCGTAGCCAGAGGCTGAGCCGCCCGGGGGTGAGCCGCCCGAGGCTGAGACCTCAGAGGGTGACGCGGAGACGAGGGTCTCGTAGATCTTCACCAGGCGCTCCAGGTCCTCGTGGCTCAAGGCGGTGAGGACCTTCGCAACGTGGTCCGAGCGGATCTGCCGGTAGCGCTCCACCATCGTCCGCGCCTGGTCGGTCAGCGCGAGGCGGACGACGCGGCGGTCCGACGGGTCGGTCTCGCGCGCGACCATGCCTCTGGCGACGAGGCGGTCGGACAACGCGGTCCCCGCGCTCTCGCTGATGTCCAGCCGCTCGCACAAGGAGCGCATCGTGAGGCTCCCTTCCTTCAGGGCGGCGAGGGCTTCCAGCTGGTGACCGGTGAGCGAGAGCCACTGGGCCCGCTCTTCACCCAGGCGGACCTCGAAGGCCCGCCGCACGCTCGGGGCGAGCTCCAAGAGCCGTTCCACCAGCTGCTCACGGCTGGGCCGAAGTCCGGCGGACGCACCTGAGGCTTGAGGTGAACAACTCATCACATGAAGTATACATGAGGGTGGAAGCCCGTGCGCCACCAGGAGGGCGCTGGCCAGCCCCGGACAGACCTTCCCGCGCGGACGCGTGCGGCCCCTGGGGGATCTTCATCACCTGCATCGCCCGTCGGCGATGGGCCCCGTTCGGGCAGCCTCGGTCGAAGTCACGCACCGTCCCAGGGCCGGCCGGCCCCGGACGGTCGGTGCTGGCGACAGCGCGTGGCGAGCGGGTCCGCTTCGAGGTCACCGTCCTCGATGGCGGTCCCGCAGACCTGGCACCTGCCGTAGGAGCCGTCGTCGAGCGCGACGAGAGCACGCTCGACGCCGTCGAGGAGGAGCGCTGCCGACCGAAGGGCCGCACGGCACTCCTCCGCGCCGATCGTTGGCTCGACCTCGGCGCCGAGCGGCACTTCGAGCGGGCCGGGCTCGTGATCCGAAGGCATCACGGCATCCACCGACGGGCAGGCTACCGCCGCCAGCGCGCGCCATCTGGCTCGACGACCGGCGCTCAGCCGGCGGAGGTCACCACCCGTAGGCGAACGGTGGTCTCGAGCGCCTCGAGCGCGTCGACCAGGCCCTCCGGAGGCTCCGCGGAGACGTCGGTGATCACGTAGCCGACGTCGCCACGGGTACCGAGCAGCTCGCCCTCGACGTTCAGGCCGTGCTCGGCGATCAGCGAATTGACGTGCGCAAGGACGCCGGGCACGTTTCGGTGGACGTACAGCAGGCGGCTCGCGCGCACCGGCTCCAGCAGGTCGAGCTGAGGCAGGTTCACGCTGAGCGACGTGGCGCCCTGCCCGATGTAGCGGACCAGCTTGCCTGCCACGAAGTTGCCGATGTCCTGCTGCGCCTCCTCCGTGGACCCCCCCACGTGCGGGGTGAGGATCACGTTGGGCAGCCCCTGCAGCACGGAGACGAACGGCTCGGACCTGCTCTTCGGCTCGTGGGGGAAGACGTCGATCGCTGCGCCCGCGAGGTGCCCGGAGACGAGATGGGCGCGCAGCGCCTCGTGGTCCACCACGAACCCCCGGCTCAGGTTGAGGAACAAGCTCCCAGGACGCATCCGGGACAGCTCCTGCTCGCCGAACA
>JAJYXS010000170.1 GCA_021801615.1 Actinomycetes bacterium | reverse complement strand
TCCTCGTAGGCACACGTGCCCACTTGGACGGTGGTGCCACCGCCTGACTCGGAGAAAAGCGAGGATTTGAAGTACGGGCTCAGGAAGGGCTCGCCCGACGGGAGCTTCACCGAGAGCGCCGAGACGCCGTCGGGCAGTCCGAACAGGTCCGTCGCGAGCTCGACGAGGTGGCAACCCTCGGTATAGCCCAGGCCACCGAGGTCCTCGGGAAGCGACTGCCACAGTTCGAGCGCGCAGCCGACCGGGCAACCTCCGTGTAGCCGAGCGAGCGTGACCTGGCCGAGGCAGCCCGAGGAGAGCAGTTGTCGCAAGTGCGTCATGAACATGCCGTAGTGCATCTCGTAGCCGAACTCAAAGGTCGTGCCCGACGTGCTCCAGCGCTCCACATACCCGTCGAGATCATCGGGCACGGCCGCGCCCGGCTTCTCGAGGAGCACCGCACGCACCCGGCCCACGCATGCGTCGGCGAGGACTGGCACGTCAGGGTCGAGTGCCTCGACGATGGCAATCTCCAGTCCGTCATCGAGCAGCTCGTCGAGGCTCGCGTAGCGCTTCAAGGAGAGGCGGCGAGCCACCTGCGAGGCGAGTTCTTCGTCTTGCTCGACAAACCCGACGAGCCGGACACGAGGATCCTTCTCGAGGATCCTGACGCGGGCCGTGATGTGCGGGTGCTGTGCACCGACGAAGCCGACGCCTAATGCTCGCGCCTGAATCTCCGGCTCCGCGATCGGGATCGGAACAAAGCTCTTGTCAGTATGCCGAGCAGACATCAAAGTACCTCTTGGGATTATCGACGAGGAAGTTGTGCAGGAGCGCCTCCGCCTCCTCTCTTTCTCGGCCGCGCCACACCGAGAATCGGACGAAGCGCTCTGCCCAGGTCGAGATGATGAACTTGATCCCAGGGCCACCGTCGTAGGAGTAGAGGTCGCTGCGTCGGGCGAGGTCACCGCCGAGAAGAACCTGCCCGGCAAAGCCTGCATCACAGAGGGCCAGAATGGCATCCATTCGCACGCTCTCGGGAAAGTACTTCACCTTTGAGATCCCGTCGGCACAGATGAACGCGCCTGTCCGGGCGACCTCCTCGAGGTAGAACGGGTCTGGATTCCTCAGCAGATGGGCGAAGCCCATGTGGGCAAGGTCGACGCCCTCGTCGCGCAGGATCTCGATCTGCTCGAGCGCCATGGTCCCCGTCTCGGTGTGGCCGTGCAGCGGAATGCCCGAGCGCCGGTGGGCGCGCGCGGCGGCTCGGATCACGCGCTCCTCGTCGCGGGAGATGCGATTGTAGCCGGTACCGAACTTGATGCAGCCGGCACGACAGCCGCTTGCGTCGACCTCCTCGGTCACCTCGCGCAAGACGTGGTCTGTCAACTCATTGTCACTCCAGCTTTCGACCTGGTTGCCGAACCACAGCCCCTTGTTGAAGCCAGCGCAGGCGATGATGTGAAGTCCGGTGGCTTCGGCGATACGGCGTAGACCGGCGACGTTGCGGCCGTAGTCGATCGCCGATGCCTCGTAGAGCGCGCCGCCGCCGGCGGCTTTGTACGCGGCGGCCTCGACCACGCCAGCCGCGAGGTCGTCGATCACGAGGTCGGGGTCTCTCTCGGCCATCCAGTCCGGCGGCCTCGCCAGCAGGTGCTCGTGGGAGCAGGTAATCCCAAGCACCTCGGGTTCCACGTCACCGAGTACGGTCCTGATCACTGTCGCTCCCGAATTGCTCTTGGTCTTGTCTCCGCCGACACCGGCGATCGGCCCTGTGCGCGCTGGGTGCGGCCGCTCTCGCGATGCGCGGCGCCGCTGTGTTCCCGGTCCGGCAATCCGGCCATGGGGTGTGTGCCAGCCCGCCTCTCGAGTGCTCGGTAGAACTCGCCTGCCTGCTGGCGCGCCAGCCGGTAGCGCTCTTCGAGCGCGTCGACGCTGCCTGCTCGCGGCGAGACACGATGTTGCGTCCCGACCGTGCGCACCAGCTTGCCGGCGCGCTCGGGTCCGGCGGCGACAAGCGCAGCGCCGAGGGCGGTCGCCTCGTTCATAGAGCGCACGAGCACCTCACGGCGCATCGTGTCCGCGAGCAACTGGACGAAGCCATTGACAGCGACGCCGCCGCCGGTCACCATGACGGTCTCCTCGTCGCGCACTCCGAGGGCCACAAGACAGTCGCGCAGCTCGAAGCCCACCGCTGCGAAAAGTGATGCTGCGAGCTGGGGCAGGCCGACGGAGGGATCGAGCCCGAAGATCGTGCCGCGTTGGGTCGTGTCGAAATCGGGCGAACCGCGACCGGATAGATACGGCAGGAACACCGGCAGCTGCTCCGGTTCGAGGTCTCCCACCTGCTGCAGCTCGAGCGGGCCGAGCCGGCGCAGCCAGTCGAGCGCCAGCCCACCGGTCAACAGCGAGGCGAGAAGCAACCACGGTCGCCCCGGCAGGACCGGATGGACCGAGAATCCCTCCGGCGGCCGGGCAGCCCCTGGCCTCGGCACCATCAGGGTCGTCGAGGTGCCGAGCGAGACGGTCGGCACTGGCGTGGCCAACCACCCGGCGGCACACGCCACCGCTGCGACATCGCCCGTCCCGGTGACTACTGGCGTGCCGACTCGCAGGCCGGTGGCAGCAGCTGCTTCGGATGAGACGGCCCCTGCGAGCGCGTCGCCGGGGAGCACGGGTGGGAAGAGCTGCGGATCGAGACCGAGTTCGCCGATGAGATCAGAACGCCAGCGCAGATCGGCCGGGTCGAGAACGAGCGAGTTGAAGGCGTCGGAGGGATCCGTCGCCACCGCACCGGTCAGACATTCGCGGACGAAGTCCTTCGCCGCCACCCACACCGCCGCGCGCGACATGAGCTCCGGCTCGTTGAAGGAGAGCCAGAGCAGCTTGCTCAGCGAGAAGCCGAATCCGAGCGGGTTCCCGCTCAGCGCTGCGACTCGGCGCTTGACGGCGGTCGGCAAGGCGCGGAGCTCGGCTTCGCCCCTCGTGTCCGCGAGCAGGATCGCCGACCTGAGCGGCCGGAACGCATTGTCTAGCAGGACGACCGAGCTCATGTTGCCGGCGAGCGACACGATCTCGACCGCGTCACCACCCACGCCGGCCAGGTGAAGCACGGCCGCCACGGCGCGTCGCGCTGCTTCCCACCACCCTGTGGGGGGCGCCTCGACGACACCGGGGCCGAAGCGCGGCTGACAGCGCTCGGCAGCGACATGGGAGCGACCACTGACCGACCCGAGGAGCAACGCCTTCACTGCGGAAGTACCGACATCGATGCCCAGCAGATAGCGCTCGCGCCGGCCGACCCTCCCCTCGGGCCGGGCGGGTGGCTCAGAAGTTGTGTCGCTCACGCCAGCTCGCGATCAGCTCGAGCGCCCGGTGCTCGACGACGCCCATGATGAGGGCACCCTTCTCCTTGCTCGCGGCCGTCGGGTCTCCGAACACGCCCGACGGGGCAAATGTGCGCCAGCGCTCGGGAGTGGACAGCAGGTCGTCGGGGAGGTCGGGCCACTCCGCCACCGCGCGCTCTATCGCCACGTCTTCGGGCGCCAGCTCGAGCAAGATCGAGGTTTCGATCTCGTCGGCATGCAGGATGTCCGCGGCGAGCTCCGGCGTCGTGCGGACGGAGGCCGCCACTTGTTTGACACCCGGGTAGAACAGCGACAGCGAGGCAAGGCCCTTCTCGGCGAGACGCCGGCTCGCCTCCTTGAGCGGCGCCATGTTGCCGAGGTGGCAGGACAACAGCACCACACCGCGCACCCCCGCCTGCACGAGCCCAGCGCCGACGTCTGCCACGAGCGATATGAGCGTCTCGCTCCGCAGCGAGAGCGTTCCAGGGAAGTCACCGAGCGACCAGACCTGCCCGTAGGGAAGCGCTGGTAGCAGAAGCAGATCGGCCGCTTCGGCGACCCGTCGGCCGAACTCATCGGCAGCGTGCCAATCGGCGCCGAGCACGAGATGTGGCCCGTGCTCTTCGATAGCGCCGAAGGGAAACAGGGCGACGGATCGCTGCGTGGCAGCGCGCTCGAGTTCGGGCCAGCTGAGATCTGCCCAGCGGAGCTCTCGGTTGCTCATGAACCGGCGTCCTCGTCACTGTACGTGACCGGCTCTCTCCCCGCACCGAGGATCGGGTGGATGCAGGCGACTGCGTGTCTTCCGGCTACAGACACGAGCGGTGGCATCGTTTCGCGGCATTCTGGGGTCGCGCGTGGGCAGCGTGGGCTGAAGGGGCAACCCGATGGCGGGTCGAGCAGACTGGGCACCTCACCAGGTATAGGCCTGGGGATCGTGGCACCCTCGCCGGGCAGAGCGGCGAGCAGGGCCCAAGTGTACGGGTGCGCCGGCTGCTCGAAGACCGCGTCGGCGGGCCCGCTCTCGACGACATGGCCAAAGTACATCACCACGAGCTCGTCGCTCATCGAGCGCACAGCCGCCAGGTCGTGGCTGATGAAGACGAAAGAAATGCCCTCGTCGGTCTGCAGCCGCCGCAGGAGGTTCAGGATTCCGGCGCGCACAGAGACATCGAGCGCCGAGGTGGGCTCGTCGGCGACGATGAGCGCCGGCCGGGTGGCGAGCGCTCTAGCGATGCTGGCGCGTTGACGCTGGCCACCGCTCACCTCGGCCGGTAGCGCGCCGGCGACCCGTCGTGGGAGCTCAACGAGGTCGAGCAGGTCACGAACGCGTCGGGTGGCGTCCGAGCGACCAGCACGATCGAGGCGCACTGCCTCGAGGAGAGCTTCGCCGAGCGTGGCGCGGGGATCGAAGGAGCTGACGGAGCTCTGTACGACGAGTTGCATGCGACGGCGTAGTGACCGGAGCGCGCTCTTGTCGAGGCGAGCGAGGTCCTCTCCTTCGAAGCGGACTCGGCCGCCGGAGATCGGCTGAAGGTGAAGCAGGGCCCGACCGACAGTCGACTTGCCGCAGCCGGACTCGCCGACCACGCCGAGCGTCGCTCCAGCCTTCACGGTTAGATCGACGGCGTCAACGGCTGTCACCTTAACCGGTCTGAACGCACCGGGCACGCGAACGGAGTACTGAACGCTCATCTCCTCGGCGACAAGGAGGGCGCCGGAGCCGGTTATTTCGGTGGCCCCCGCTGGACCTGGAAGCGCCCGAAGCTCGCCGCGCTGCAGCCTGAACTCGTCGCTCCTGCTGGCAAGCCAGCACGCCGCCGCGTGCCGAGGCGCAACCTCCTCGAGGAGGGGGCGCTGTTCGAGGCAGCGTTCTACGCGAAAGCGGCAGCGTGGTGCGAAGACACAGGCGTCGCGGGAGACGCTGCTCTCGAGCTGCCCGGGAATAGAGGCCAGCAGGCGTCGACGAGCCTGTGGCTCGAGGCGCGGTCGACATTCGACGAGCGCAGCGGTGTAGGGATGGTGCGGAGAAGCAAAGAGCTGCTGGGTCGGTCCCGACTCAACGACGCGCCCCGCGTACATCACCGCCGTTCGCTCGCAGAGGCCAGCAATCACGCTCATGTCATGGCTGACGACGATCAGACCCATCGACCGCTCGCTTGCGACCTGGGCTAGGAGCTCGAGGATGCTCGCCTGCACACTTACGTCCAGTGCCGTCGTTGCCTCGTCGGCGATGAGCAGTTGCGGCTCGCCGAGGAGCGCCATCGCGATGCAGACGCGTTGTAGCATGCCGCCACTCAGCTCGAACGGATACGCCTCCATCTGACGAGCGGGGGCGGGCACCTTCACAGCGGCCAACGCGTCCAGGCTCTGTCGGCGCGCCTCGGCGGTCCTCAGCCGTCGGTGTGCCCGAAGCGTCTCGACCATCTGTGTGCCCACGCGGCGTACCGGGCTGAGGGCCGCCGTCGGATCCTGTGGCACGAGCGCTACCTCCCGGCCGCGGATCGAACGCAGCTGCTCGCTCGACATGGCCAGCACGTCCTGCCCGGCGAACAGAGCGCGGCCGGAGACGGAGGCGGTCTCGGGAAGCAGCCCCATCACAGCACTCACTGTCACGGTCTTACCGGAGCCTGACTCGCCGACGATGCCGAGGCGCTCGCCGTGGGCGAGTGCGAGCGAGACCTGGTCGACGGCGACCAGGCTTTCCTCTGCCGTGGGAAACTCGACCGACAGGCGGTCGAGCAGGACAAGCGGCGGGGCATTCCCTCCAGCGGCGACGGTCGCCGCGAGGAGGGTGCCAGTGGTGCCGGGCTCGCTGCTCGTGCTTGCTCGCATCGCCACCCTCACGCCGGTCCCGTGCGCACGACCGGTACCTCGGTCAGCTCGCGAACGAGACGCCGGGGTAGGAACCGCGCACGCCGCGCCGCCTTCCGTGCCACCTCGTCACCAATGACGTTGCCCAGCAGGATCGTAAGAGTCAGAGCGACTCCCGGCCCGACGCTGACCCACCAGGCCTGCCCGAGCACCTCCTGTCCGGCGCTCAGGTCCGCACCCCAGTCCGGAGTTGGTGGTGCCGAGGAGAGGCCGAGAAAGCTGAAGGTGGTCTCGAGCAGGAGCGCCCATCCGAAAGCGCTCGTTACCACGACGAAGACCTCGGTCCAGATGTTCGGCAGCACGTGCTTGGCAAACACCCGCCAGGTGGGAAGACCCTGTGAGCGCGAGACCAGGATGTACTCCTGCTGGCGCACCGAGAGCGTCGAGCTGTAGGCGATGCGCATGAACACCGGTACGAACGACAGCGCGACGGCGACCGCCACCTGAACCACGCCCGGACCGAGGATGGCGATCACGACGAAACCGAGGACGAGTGCGGGGAAGGCGAGCATGATGTCGGCGAGGCGCATGATGAGGGAGCCGACGACTGACCGTCGGTATCCGGCGATCATCCCGAGCGGCACCCCGACGCCAGCGCCGAGCACGACGCTCGCCGCTGCCGCGAGCAGTGGGCCACGGCCTCCCCAGATGACTCGTGAAAGCACGTCTCGACCAAGCGCGTCAGTCCCGAGGAGGTGCCCTCCACTCGGGTGCAGCAATGGGAGCGCCGACGGGCTGATCGGACTGTAGGGGGAAACGACGGGCGCCAGCGCGACTGTCACGATCTCCGCCAGCAGTACGGCGATCAGCACGTAGAACCCGATGCGGCGGCCATATGGCGACGTCCGCCGCGATGACCTGGGCGCAAGCGCTGCGGGGCCGTCGGCTCGCTCGGCGACGAGCATGCCCGGAGGATCTGACACGGCGACACCAACCTCCGGCATGCCCCGGGGCTGATCACGTGGCCGGTCGCTCATACGGATTGTCCGGCGAGGTAGACGCGCACACGGGGATCGATCCACGCCTTGCCGAGGTCGACAAGCAGG
>JAJYXS010000002.1 GCA_021801615.1 Actinomycetes bacterium | reverse complement strand
TGTGCCCGCGAGCGTTCTCGCCCAGACAGGCTTGCAATCGGTATTGACGGCGATCACCTGGTCGTGCTGGGAGGCTGTCGGGAATGTCGGCCCGGTCCCTGCGACGATCCCGATCGCTGTGCCGGCGAGGAACTTCCCGACGGCTGGGGAGGAGTTCACCGACTCGTCGGTTGTGTCGACGCACAGAAGGCTCCCGGTCGCGCTCAGGACCTGGATGTGCCCGCCTTGTGTGTACTTCCTGCCGTACGCGAGCCCCGCAGTCTGCGCGCCGCCCTCGATGATCTGGTTCGCGCCGTTTCCTTCCACGTCTGCGATCGCAGGCGTCGCGAAGTTCGTGTCCGCCTGGAACCACGGGAACCCCGGCAAGACCGCGCCCGTTGTCGCGTTCATCGCGTAGGTCTCCTGTCCGAGCGTCCCCGCCACCGCGCCGGTCACCCCGCCCAGTGTGCCGATCGCGATCCCTGCGAAGACTCCGCTGGCGGCACAGGAATGGTCTGTCGGCGGGTTCGGCCCGCGTACGAGATCCTGGGCGCCTGTCGGGAGCAGCCACTCGTAGCCACCCGCACACGGCTCGCCCGCGTCGCCGGAGCCCACGAGCACGGTGTCGTACGCTGTGCCCGGCCGCTTCAACACCGACGGCGTCGATGTCACCGGCACACCGAGGTCCTTCGGCCAGCCCGGGACGGGGTCGCCAGTCGCAAGGCTCAGTGCGTAGACACGGCCCGAGCGGTCGCCGAAGACGACCGCCGGTCCGCCTGCCAGTGTGGCGAGCGCGGGCGAGCCGAGCGCCACTTCGCCGTGGGGACCGTCTGTGAGCTTCGTGCTCCAGACCTCCTGCAGGACCGGGGCGTGCGCGGTCTCGGCGGCGCCGCGGGCGATGGCTCCAACCGCTCGGCGGCCCGGCGCCGCCGCCCTCACCTGCTGCGCTCCTGCACGCGCGGGCAAGAGCAGCCCTGCGACGCCGAGCGACGCGAGCAGGGAGAGCCCCGAGAGCCCGGTGCCTGCCAGTCGCCATCCCATGCCTCGGCGCGCCCTGCGCCACGTCCCCATCTGGTCCTCCCCTCCGTTCGCGTCCTCGGGTGCCCTTCGAGCGGTGCGGTGCCTTTCACGCAGTCCGCATCGGTGCAGTCGTGCGGTCGGTCGGTGCGGTCGGTCGGTGCAGTCGTGCGGTCGGTCGGTGCGGTCGTGCGGTCGGTCGGTGCGGTCGGTCGGTGCAGTCGTGCAGTCGGTGCGGTGCTCTTCGTGCCGGGGGGGAGTCTCGCACGGCTCCCGGGACGCTCGTGCACGACCTGCCACGCAGGCACCGGCACGAGCGCGCGTCGAGACCCGAACCGGGGAGCCGCCGCTGTAACCTGTGGGCCATGACCGACGCTTCCGGCACCTCGCCGGCGCGCCTCACGCCGGAGACCTACGAGCGCCTGCAGGCAGAGCTCGAGGACCTGACCACGCGCGGGAGGGTGGAGATCGCCAAGGCGATCGAGGCTGCGCGCGCGCTGGGCGACCTCTCCGAGAACGGCGACTACCACGCCGCGAAGGACAGCCAGGGGAAGATGGAGTCGCGGATCCGTCAGCTCCAGGCGCTCCTGAAGCACGCCGAGATCGTGGAGGCCGGCCCCGCCTCCGACGGCACCGTCACCCAGGGCGCCGTCGTCACGCTCCGTTACGACGGCGACGACGAGACGCAGGAATTCTTCGTGGGCTCGATCGAGGAGCGCCGCGGCGACATGCCCGTGGTCTCCCCGAGCGCCCCGCTCGGCCAGGCGCTCATGGGCAAGTCCGCCGGCGAGAAGGTCGACTACGACGCGCCCGGCGGCAAGCTCACGGTCGAGATCGTGAAGGTGGGCGCGTGAGCGAGACGACGACCACCCCGGAGACCCCGGAGACCACCTCGAGGGGCAACCTGGCGGCCGGCACCTCCTCGGTGGCTCCCGCCGGCCGCACGCTGTTCGACAAGGTGTGGGACGCGCACGTGGTGCGCTCGGGCGGCGACGAGCCCGACCTGCTCTACATCGACCTCCATCTCGTCCACGAGGTGACGTCCCCGCAGGCCTTCGACGGGCTCCGTCTCGCCGGCCGGCGCGTCCGGCGGCCCGACCTCACCGTCGCGACCGCCGACCACAACGTCCCGACCACCGGCGGCTCGGTCACCGACCCCGTCTCGGCGCGCCAGCTGGAGGTCCTGGACCTGAACTGCGCCGAGTTCGGCATCCGGTGCTTCCCCATGGGCGACCCGAACCAGGGCATCGTCCACGTGATCGGCCCCGAGCTCGGGCTCACCCAGCCGGGGACGATCGTGGTCTGCGGCGACAGCCACACCTCGACGCACGGCGCGTTCGGCGCGCTCGCCTTCGGGATCGGCACGAGCGAGGTCGAGCACGTCCTTGCCACCCAGACCCTCCCCCAGGTCCGCCCCGGCGCGATGGCGATCACCGTCGAGGGGCGTGCGCCCGAGGGCGTGACGGCGAAGGACCTCGCGCTGGCGGTGATCGGGCGGATCGGCACCGGCGGCGGCTTCGGCCACGTCCTCGAGTACCGGGGCGAGGCGGTCCGGGCCCTGTCGATGGAGGGCCGGATGACCCTGTGCAACATGAGCATCGAGGCGGGCGCGCGTGCAGGAATGGTCGCCCCGGACGACACCACCTTCGCCTACCTGGAGGGACGCCCGCACGCGCCGAAGGGGCGCGCGTGGCAAGAGGCGCTCGAGTGGTGGCGCACCCTCCCCTCCGATCCGGACGCCTCCTTCGCCAAGGAGGTCCTGCTGGACGCGGCGACGCTCGTCCCCCACGTCACCTGGGGGACGAACCCGGCGCAGGTCGTCCCCATCGACGCGGCGGTCCCCGACCCCGACGAGATCGGTGACCCCGCCGCGCGCGACGCGGCGGCCCGAGCGCTCGGCTACATGGGCCTCGCGCCGGGGACGCCGATCCGTGACATCCCGGTCGACACGGTCTTCCTCGGCTCCTGCACGAATTCGCGCATCGAGGACCTTCGGGCGGCGGCCGCGGTGCTCGAGGGCCGGCGGGTGCACGAGAGGGTCCGAGCGCTCGTGGTGCCCGGCTCGCACCGGGTGAAGGCCCAGGCTGAGGCCGAAGGCCTCGACGCGGTGTTCCTGGCCGCAGGGTTCGAGTGGCGGGAGCCTGGCTGCTCGATGTGCCTCGGGATGAACCCAGACAAGCTCGCGCCGGGCGAGCGGTGCGCGTCGACCTCGAACCGGAACTTCGAAGGCCGTCAGGGCCGCGGCGGGAGGACCCACCTGGTCTCACCAGCCGTGGCCGCGGCCACGGCCGTCGCAGGCCGCTTCGCAGCGCCTGCCGACCTGCCCGAGCGGGTGGGGCGATGAAGCCCGTCAGCGTGGTGAGCGGGCGCGCAGTCCCCCTGGACCGCGCAGACGTCGACACCGACCAGATCATCCCCTCTGACTGGCTCAAACGCGTGGAGCGGACCGGGTTCGGCAAGGGGCTGTTCGCCGAATGGCGCGACGAGCGCTCCTTCGTCCTGAACGACCCGGCCTATGCCGGCGCCACTGTGCTGGTGGCCGCGTCCAACTTCGGCACCGGCTCCTCGCGCGAGCACGCCGTGTGGGCGCTCATGGACTACGGCTTCGAGGCCGTCGTGGCCTCGAGCTTCGGCGACATCTTCCGCAACAACTGCACCAAGCAGGGCCTCGTGCCGGTCCAGGTCTCGCCGGAGGTCGACCGCGCGATCCTCGACGCGGTCCGGGCGGATCCGTCCCTTCTCGTCACGGTGGACGTCGCTCGCGGCACGGTCGAGTGCGGCGACGTCCACGCTCCGTTCACCCTCGACGAGTTCACCCGCCAGCGCCTGCTGCACGGATGGGACGACATCGGGCTCACCTTGCGCCACGAGGCGGACATCAGCGCGTACGAGGCGGCGCGTCCCTCCTGGATGCCCTCGGTGACCGCTACCGAGGCGACCGCTACCGACGCGGCGGGGCCGACGCCGACGGCCGCGAGGACGCCGGCGCCCGGTTCGCAGCGCTGACGACGGCCGCGAGCGACGCGTCGAGGATCGAAGAGTCCATCCCGACCCCCCACCAGGTCTCGCCCTCCGGACCTTCGGCCTCCACGTAGGCGACGGCCGAGGCTCCGCTGCCCGAGGTGAGCGCGTGCTCGCTGTAGTCGCGGACCTCGAAGGTGATGCCCAGCCCGGCGCGCAGCCCTGCGACGAGCGCGTCGATCGGGCCGTTCCCCTCGCCGCGCACCGTGCGGTGCACGCCGTCGACGAGCAGCTGCGCGACCACGGTCGTGCGCCCGGCACCGGTGGTGACCTCGTTACCGACCAGGCGGATGCCTGCGTCGTCGGGCAGGTACGTGCCGCAGAAGACCTCCCACAGCTCTGCCGGGCGGATCTCGGTCCCCGACGCCTCGGTCACTGCCTGCACCTGGCGCGAGAACTCGATCTGGAGGCGTCGAGGCAGGTCGAGCCCGTGCTCGGTGTCCATGAGGTACGCGACACCGCCCTTGCCCGACTGGCTGTTCACGCGGATGATCGCCTCGTACGTCCGGCCCGTGTGCTTCGGGTCGATCGGCAGGTAGGGAACCTCCCACAGGTCGTAGTCGTCGCCGATCGCGGCCATGCCTTTCCGGATCGCGTCCTGGTGCGACCCGGAGAACGCCGTGTAGACGAGGTCGCCCGCGTACGGGTGGCGCGGATGCACCGGCATGCGGGTCGAGTGCTCGGCGACGCGGCGGACCTTCTCGATGTCGGAGAAGTCGAGGCCGGGGTCCACGCCCTGGGAGAACAGGTTCATCGCGAGGGTGACGATGTCGACGTTCCCCGTCCGCTCGCCGTTGCCGAAGAGCGTGCCCTCCACGCGCTCGGCTCCTGCCAGCACCGCGAGCTCCGCGGCGGCGACGGCGGTGCCGCGGTCGTTGTGGGGGTGGACGCTCAAGACGATGCTCTCACGGTCGCGGATCGTGCGGCCGAACCACTCGATGACGTCTGCGTAGACGTGAGGCCCGTACATCTCGACGGTCGCGGGCAGGTTCACGATCATCGGCTTGTCGGGAGTCGGCTCGATGACGTCCATGACGGCTTCTACGATCTCGACGGCGAACTCCGGCTCGGTGCCGGTGAAGCTCTCGGGCGAGTACTCGTAGCGGACCTCGGTGCCGGGAACGGACGCCTCCAGCTTCCGGCACATCCGGGCGGCGTGCAGGGCGATGTCCACGATGCCGGCCTTGTCCTGGCCGAAGACGACGCGCCGCTGCAGGGTGGAGGTCGAGTTGTAGAAATGCACGACCGCGCGCCTCGCGCCCTCGAGCGACGCGAACGTGCGCTCGATGAGCTCGTCTCGGCACTGCACGAGCACCTGGATCTCGACGTCGTCGGGGACGAGCTGCTCCTCGATGATCTTGCGCTGGAACTCGAAGTCCGTCTGCGAGGCCGAGGGGAACCCGACCTCGATCTCCTTGAAGCCGACCTCCACGAGGGTCTTGAACAGCGCGAGCTTTCGCTGTGGGTCCATCGGGTCCACGAGCGCCTGGTTCCCGTCTCGCAGGTCGACGCTCGCCCAGCGCGGGGCTGCCGTCGTCCGCCGGTCCGGCCACGTCCGGTCGTGGAGGACGAGGGGGATCGCTGTCCGGTAGTGGTGGTAGGGCATCTGGCGGGTGGTCATGCGAGCCTCCGTCGTCTCCTTCGTCTTCGTCCTCGAACCGATCGTCGAGCCGGGACCGCTTAACGAAAAAACCTCCCGACCATGACGGCCCAGGAGGTGCGAGCGAGCGCGATGTGGCGCCCGCTCTAG
Organism: Actinomycetes bacterium; assembly: GCA_021801615.1. Lineage (GTDB taxonomy): Bacteria > Actinomycetota > Acidimicrobiia > Acidimicrobiales > RAAP-2 > JAJYVT01. Next base: position 1,504 of record JAJYXS010000002.1, on the reverse strand, counting down.
GTCAGCAGCAGCCCCGAGAGGAATTGCACGTCACGATGCTCCCAGGTCGCGCGCCCGTTGTCAAGGCGGCAAGACGGTACAGCTCCGCTCCCCGGGGCTGCGGGCGCGGCGTCCACCGGTAGGGTGGCTCGGGTGAGGAAGCTCCTCGTGGTGGTGCTCGCCGTGGTCGTCGGCGCCGCGCTCTACCGGTGCCTTTCGGGCTCCCGCCCAGGGTCCCCCCGTGCGCACCAGCACGGCACGCCAGACCACTGGCCCCCTGTCGTGCCCAAGATGGAGGCAGCACGGTGATGACCAGCCACGGCGAACGAACGTAGCCCCTGACGCCGAGCCGCGCCTTTGCCTCGGTCACCGTCGCCAGCATCGTGCTCATCTCCTTCTGTCGATCTCTCGCCGGTGACCGACTCCTTCTGTCGATCTCTCGCCGGTGACCGACCAGGTGATCGTCACGAGCTCGCCACGGTCGTCGACCACGTAGACGACTCGGAAGTTTCCCGAGCGGATGCGCCACGCGTTCATCGTCCCAGCGAGCTTCTCGCAGCCCGGCGGATGGGGGTCGTCGGCAAGCGCTCCGATTTTGTCCATGACCCACTGGAGGTCGCCGCGCTGGAGGCTCGTAGCCGACCGCCAGCTCATCTGTGCCGGTGTCGTCGAGAGCGACGACACCACGCGACCCCACGAGCGCAGCGCGGACCCGGCGGCGACACCCCTCGCAGGTGGAACGGGCACAACGGAGGACGACCTCGCCCGGCGAACCTACCTCGATGCGGAGGACGCCGCCGACTGGTGACGTCGAAGCCCTGTACTTCTTCGTGATCAGCTCCTCTTCATGATCAGATCCCGCACGGGGTGTCGACGCCCCCGACCCGGTTGTCACCGACGAACTGCCGCGGGGCGTACTGATCGGCTGCAAGGGCACTCAGGGTGGAGAAGTGCCCGGACCCTCCCGGGCCGCGGTGAGAAGCCGGCTCGATCGAAGGGCCGCACCCACGACGACACGTAGTGCAAGCGACGCCCACGACGACACGTAGTGCAAGCGACGCCCACCCGGATAGAAGAGCTCCAGGGTGAGCCGAGCCTGCAGCCGAGCCCGAAGACAGCGATGCGGTGATCCCCCACGCCGTCGCGACACCGACGAGCGCGACGAGAGCGACGAGTGCCACGAGGTGTGCCCGGAACCAGTCTCGCCACGACCTCGACGTGCGTCGGCCTGCCATGGCCTCGAACATGCACGCGCTTTTACGAATATGTCCGAATATGTCACAGCGGAGCGCTCGGCCGGTCCCTGCGGTCGGATCGGCAGATGCGGCCCTGACACGCCTTCAGCCGCTCAGCATCACCCTCGTTCGGCAGCCGTGGTCCGGGCGTGGGTTCCGAGGCGCTTCGCCGCGGCGATCAAGGCACCCATCGTCGAATCCGGCACGCTGTTGCGATAGCGGATGTGCCCTGTGGCTCCGATGAGCACGTAGAGATCGGGGATGCCGGCGGGGTCGTAGGCGAGGCTGAG
>JAJYXS010000149.1 GCA_021801615.1 Actinomycetes bacterium | reverse complement strand
GCCCGCGCCGCGCGCGCCGGGGCCACAGGACGTGCTCCGTGCCGGCGTGCCTCTGCGACGCGCCCGCTGCCGTCGGTGCCGTGGAGCCCGACGCGTCCTCCCATCCCGGCGAGGGGATTGACGAGGAAGCCGACGATCCGTCCCATCCCGGAAGGTCGATCAGCTCCGGGCGAGGTCGGCCGCGACCTCTTCGAGAGCGGCGCCGGTGCCCTCGACCATCTGGTCGATCTCGCTCTCGGTCACGATGAAGGGTGGTGAGAAGGCGATGGTGTCTGCCTCTGGGAGAGCCCGGGTGATGACGCCGTGGCCGAGGCTGGCGCGCGCCACGCGGGCGCCCATCTTGAGGGCCGGGTCGAAGCGGCGGAGCGGGTCGCGCGAGGCGACGAGCTCGACGGCGGCGATGAGCCCCTCGCCGCGCACCTCTGCGACGTAGGGGTGGTCCTCGAAACGTTCACGCAGGCGCTCGAGCATGTAGGCGCCACGTTTGGCCGCCTGGTCCACGAGCCCGTCGCGCTCGACGATGCCCAGGTTGGCGAGGGCAGCGGCCGCGGCGAGGGGGTGCGCGGAGTAGGTGTAGCCGTGGCCGATGGGCCCGAAGCGCTCGCCGCCCTCGGCGAGCACGTCGAAGACCCGGGCAGAGATGTAGCTCGCGGACAGGGGTACGTAGGCCGAGGTGATGCCCTTGGCCACGGTGATGAGGTCGGGCTCGATCCCGAAGCGCTCGGTGCCGAACCACCGTCCCAGGCGGCCGAAGCCGCACACCACCTCGTCGGCGATGAGCAGGACGTCGTAGCGGTGCAGCACCTCGGTGATCGCCTGGAAGTAGCCGGCCGGGGGGATGATGACCCCGCCGGCGGCCTGGACCGGCTCGGCGATGAAGGCGGCGACGGTCTCGGGCCCCTCTGAGACGATGAGCTCTTCGAGCTCTCGGGCGAGGCTCGCACTGAACTCCTCGTCGGTCATCTGCGGCTCGGCTTCCCACAGGCGCTGGGGGGCGCGCACGTGGCGGATCATCGGCATCGGCGCGTCGAAGCCGGCATGGACGTTGTCGAGCCCGGTGAGCCCGGCGGTGAGTGCGCTCACCCCGTGGTAGCCGCGCCGACGCGAGACGATCTTCTTCTTCTCGGGGCGCCCGAGGACGTTGTTGTAGTACCAGACGAGCTTGATCTCGGTGTCGTTGGCGTCCGACCCGCTGTTGCCGAAGAACACCTTGGACATGGGGACGGGCGCCGTGGTGACGAGCCGCTCGGCGAGCCGGGTCGACACGTCGTTGCCCATCGAGGAGAAGGAGTGGTAGTAGGAGAGTCGCTTGGACTGCGCGGCGATCGCCTCTGCGATCTCGGTGTTGCCGTAGCCGACGTTCACGCACCAGAGCCCCGCCATGGCGTCGAGGTAGCTCCTGCCTGCGGAATCGACGAGGCGGCACCCCTTGCCCTCGACGATCATGAGCGGCCCGGACTCCAGGTGGTCGCGGATCGCGGTGAACGGGTGGAGCACGTACCGGCGGTCGAGGTCGTCGAGGGATTGCAATAGGGTTCCTTCCTCGTGCACGGTAAGCGAACGACCGTCCGTCTGACGAACGACATCACGATAGTATCGGGGCTCCGATGACGCCGCCCAGTTCACCTGCCACCTCACTCGATGCGGCCTCGACCCTCGTTGCCGCGCGGCTCGACGGGCTGCGCGAAGCGGGGCTTGTCCGAGAGGACCTCTATGTCGACGGCCGCTGGAGACAGGCCTCCAACGACCAACGGTTGGAGGTGCACGACCCGGCGACCGGGATCCTCGTGGGGGCAGTTGCCACAGCGTCCGCGGAGGACACTCGCGAGGCCATCGCGGCAGCGTCCAGGGCGCTGGCCGGCTGGCGGGCTCTCCCTGCGGGCGTACGGGCAGAAGTGCTCTGGCGCTGGCAGCAGCTGTTGACCTCTTCGTCCGAGGAGCTGGCAGCGCTGCTCACCATCGAGCAAGGTAAGCCGATCGGCGAAGCGGTGGGCGAGCTCACCTACAGCGCCGCTTTCCTGCGTTACTTCGCCGAAGAGGCGCGTCGTGCCTACGGCGAGGTGATCCCGTACAACCGGCCCGGGCGGCGGCTCTTTGCGCTCCGCCAGCCGGTTGGCGTGGTCGCTGCCATCACCCCGTGGAACTTCCCTGCCCTGATGATTGCCCGCAAGGTCGCGCCTGCCATCGCCGCTGGCTGCACCGTGGTGCTGAAGCCGCCGAGCGAGGCGCCTCTCTCGGCGCTGGCGCTCGCCGAGCTCGCCTCTCGAGCCGGGATGCCCCCGGGTGTCCTGAACGTGGTGCATGGTGACCCGGTCGTCGTCGGCGCCGTGCTGACCGAGTCGCCCGATGTCCGCATGCTCACCTTCACCGGCTCCACCGAGGTCGGGAAGCTGCTGATGGCCCAGTGCGCGCCAACGGTCAAGCGCGTCGCCCTCGAGCTGGGCGGCAACGCCCCCTTCGTTGTCTTCGACGACGCCGACCTCGAGGCGGCCGTGACCGGCGCAATCGAGTCCAAGTTTCGTAACGCCGGTCAAACGTGCGTCTGCTCGAACCGGGTGCTCGTCCATGCGAAGGTCCACGACGAGTTCGTGGAGCGCTTGACCCAGGGCGTCGGGGAATTGGTCGTCGGGCACGGCATCGACCCTCGAGTGCAAGTGGGTCCGCTCATCGACGGCCGTGCCCTCGCGAAAGTCCAGCGACATCTCCTGGATGCAACCTCCTTGGGCGCCGAGGTGCGCCGAGGCGGGCGACCCCATGAGCTGGGCGGGACCTTCTTCGAGCCCACCGTCGTGGTGGGGGCCCAGGCTGGGATGGCGATCGCGCGGGAGGAGACCTTCGGCCCGGTGGCCCCTGTCTTCCGCTTCGAGACCGAGGAGGAGGCCCTCGCGCTCGCGAATGCCACCGAGTCAGGGCTCGCAGCGTACTTCTACACGCGCGATCTCGGCCGTGCCCTGCGCTTCGGCGAGGCGCTCGAATTCGGCGTCGTCGGGGTGAACACGGGCTCCATCTCCTACGAGGGCGCCCCGTTCGGAGGCATGAAGCAGTCCGGTCTGGGCCGGGAGGGCTCGCATCACGGCCTCGAGGAGTTCCTCGAGGTGAAGTACCTCTGCGTCGACGGCGTGACAGCGACGGCGCGCTGAGCAGGGCGCGCCGGTGAGGGGCGCTCATGGTCCGCTGGAGAGGAGGAGGAGATGACCGAGCGACTGTCGAGCTTCGACGCGGTGGTCCGGGAGCTGCGCGACAAGCAGGAGATCACGGAGGTGCTCCACTCGTACTGCGCGTTCCTCGACAAGATGGACCTGGACGCGCTGGCGTCGCTGTTCACGGACGACTGCGTCGTGGACTACGGCCCTGAGCCGCACCTGCGCAGTAGCGGCGCCGAAGGGCTTCGCCACGACCTCGCCAGGATGTGGCGTTGGGCGCGCACCTCGCACCACCTTTCCAACGTGCTCGTCACCTTGGATCCCGACGGGGTCTCCGCGGTCGCGTCGAGCTACGTCCTGGCCTGGCACGAGCGCCCAGACGGCTCGACTGCCACGATGATGGGCAAGTACGAGGACCGCCTCGTACGTTGTCCCGACGATCGCTGGAGGATCTCATCACGCCGGCAGCTCCTCACCGGCAACGACGCCGGCTTCGACGTCAACATCAACCGATTCGAGCGACTTCCTCGCCCGACGTCGGCTTGATGTCAGCTGGTGAAGCGAATTCCCCCGAGTGCGACTGGCTCATGCCGGTACGGTTGCCGTCGCGTCCAACTCGTCGACAAGGGCGTCGAGGCGCAGCATGAGGTCGGAGAGGATCGCTACCCGTCGTTCGCCCTCGTCGCCTAGGGCGGTGAACGGGGTGATGGGCGCGCGCACGTCACCGACCGGGTAGCCGGCGACGGCAGCCAGCCGCTTCGAGTAGCACTGATGGCCGTAGGTGGGGTGCCCCTCGGCGATCGTGTGGTCCATCGCGTCGAGCAGACGCTGGATCCGCCGGGCGTCGTCCACCCGACCCTCCTCGAGGAGCCCCCACATCCGTGCGGAGGCCCGGGGCACGTAGTTGCCGTAGGGATTTACGTAGCCAATGGCGCCCAGCAGGAAAGAGTCCACGGCGCGCTCGCCCGCGTAGACGTTCATCACACCCTCGGTCGCCTCGATGACGTCGCGCACCCGGGCCAGGTCCCGGCTCGACTCCTTGATGTACCGCACCTGTTCGAACGCTCGGGTGAGCCTGGCGACGAGCGCAGCCGACATGTCCACGTTGGACGTGACCGGGTTGTTGTAGAGCATGATCGGGACGGAGACCGCCTCGCAGATTGCGCGGTAGTAGCCGAAGATCTCGTCGTCGGTCGGGGTGTAGTAGTAGGGGGGCAGGATCATGAGGCCATCCGCGCCCAGCTCCTCCGCCTGGCGGCTGTAGGCCACCGCCCTGGGCGTGAAGGCGTTCATCGTGCCGACCAGCACGGGGATCCGCCCGCCGACCGTGTCCACGGTGGTCTCGACGACCTGAGCGCGCTCGTCATCGCTCACGGTGAGGAATTCGCCGGTCGTCCCGAGGACGATCACCCCTGGCACTCCGACGTCGAGCTGCCAGGCGAGGAAGCGTCGCAGCGCGTGGGTGTCGACGCGTGAGCCGTCCTCGCTGAAGGGCGTGACGCAGACCGTATAGCTGCCGTGGAACTGTGGTGCCATGGGTATCCTCTCTGCGAACAATCAGCCGCATAGTGTACGTCCCCGCCCCGCCCATGTCCCCTCTCGCAAGCCCTTCCGAGACGACGAGCCCCATCCCCTAGCCTCGAGCGCTCCATGCACGGAACCAGCACACAGCCCAGTGCGTCGACCTCGGGTGCCCACTCCGGTACGGCCCCGGACGAATTCGTGGTCGGGGGGCCCGCTCGTGCTTCCCGCCGCTACGACGTCGCCGTCGTCGGCGGCGGCATCACCGGCTGCGCCACCGCCTACCACCTCGCGTGCGCTGGCGCCTCGGTTGTCCTGGCAGAGCGCGGTGAGGTGGGAACCGAGGCGTCGGGGCGCAACGCGGGCAGCCTGCACGGCCAGATCCAGCGTGAGCCCTTCGAGCGCTTCGGGCCCGGCTGGGCCCGTGACTTCCTGCCTGCTCTGCGCTTCCTGCTCGACGCGCTCGAGATGTGGGGGAGGCTCGACGAGGAGCTCGGCACCGACCTCGAGGTTCGAACCAAGGGCGGCTTGCTCCTCGCGGACGACCCTGCTCAGATGCAGCTCATCGAGGAGAAAGTTCGCGTCGAGCAGGAGGCCGGGCTCGATGCCCAGGTGCTCTCCCGCGCGGACGTGATGGCGCTCGCCCCCTACGTCTCGGAGCGGGTGGTCGGGGCGGAGTACAGCCCAGTTGAGGGCAAGGCAAATCCGATGCTCGCGACGCCGGCCTTTGCTCGCGCTGCTGCCCGTGCGGGTGCCGAGATCCGCGCTCGGTGCGCGCTCGTCGACCTCGAGATGAAGGGTCAGGCGGCCCGGCTGACGTTCGCGGCGTCCGAAGGCGGGCGCACCGAGACGCAGGTGCTCGAGGCAGAACGGGTGGTCCTGGCGTCGGGCGACGCCCTGGCGTACCAGGTGCGGTCGCTCGAGCCCGGGCTCGCGCTGCCTATCTCGAGTGAGCCCGTCCAGGTCGCCGCCACTGAGCCGGTACAGCCCTTCATCGAGCATCTCCTCTACTACGCAGGCCAGCGTCTCACGCTCAAACAGGCGAAGGCCGGTACGGTCCTGGTCGGCGGCGGCTGGCCTGCACGCCTCGAGCGAGGGACGGGTTACCCGCTCGTGCGCCTCGACTCGATGCGTGCGAACCTTGCCGTGGCGCTCGGCGTCGTGCCGCGCCTCGGTTCGGCGCTCGTTCTGCGGTCTTGGGCGGGGATCGGCAACGGCACGCCTGACCACCGCCCGGTCCTCGGAGTGCTCCGCCGTGCTCCCCGGGTGGTCGTTGGCCTGTTCCCGCACATGGGGTTCACCGCGGGCCCGCTCATGGGGCGCGTGCTCGCCGATCTGGCGGTCGAGCGCCAGCCGGAGCTCGATCTCGCTCCGTTCTCCCCGGAGCGCTTCGCGACGAGCTAGTTGACCTCTCCCTCTCCCCTCCCCCCTCCGTCGGCGGCGGGCGAGAAGCTCCGCTCCGGGTCCAACATCCACTCAGCCCTTCCTGGGGCTACGCGCGTTCTCCGTCGCCGACAAAGACGATCGATGCTGCGAACAATTGTGCGGTTGACGAACAGGCGAGCTGCGCGCTAGAACGTCGCCAACGTATTGCCGATCGGTGAAGAACGAGGAACGGGGGCGACATGAGCCAGATCGACGAAGCGGGCGTTGCAGGTCCGATGGCGCGCCATGCCGCTGGCCGAACCGGGGTGGTCGCGCCACGTTCGCACCGAGCATTGCTCAGGGGCGTAGGGGTGGTCGCTCTCGGTGCTTCGCTGGCTCTCGGCGCAACGGTGCTTGCCCCGTCGGCGCAGGCGAGCCCCGCCCGTCTGCGGGCGGCGCACAAGCCTGTCACGATCGAGGGCGCCAAGATCACCGTGGACAAGGCGCTCGCGAAGAAGGTCCCCACCTCGGTGAAGAAGACCGGCTTGGTGGACGTGACCTACAACGATGCCCCGCCTGACGAACTGGTTGTCGGGAGCAAGCTCGTCGGTTGGGAGGTCGACCTGGGGAAGGCGGTCGCGGCGACTCTCGGGATTCGCTGGCACGCGATCGCCTCGGGGAACTTCACAGGGTTCATCCCCGGGCTCCAGAATGGCCGGTACAACACGTCGTTCACCTCGTTCATCTACACGCCCGCACGCGTGAAGGCGATCGACATCGTGACCTACTACAACGTGGGTACCGGGTTCGCGGTCGTGAAGCGCAGTCCCATCCACATCAAGACTTTCACGGACCTGTGTGGGAAGAGCGTCGCGGTCATCGAGGGCTCTGCGTTCATCGAGCAGCTCAACGGTATCGACCCGACCTGCTCGAAGAAGAAGCTGCCGCCGGTGAAGGTTGCCACCTTCCCCTCGGACGCTGCCGCGGAGCTCGCGGTCACGAGCGGCAGGGACCAGGTCTATTCGAGCTCGGAGGATCAGCTGGCCTGGCTCATCAAGAAGTCCGAGCACTCGCTGGTCCTTCAGCCACTCAACTACCTGCCCACCCCCGAAGGTGCAGGAGTGGCAAAGTCTGCCAAGATCGCAGGACTCGTGACCAAGGCGATGGACCATCTCATCTCGACGGGCGCGTACAAGAAGATCATGAAACACTGGGGTATCACCTACGGACTTGTCCGCGCTGCCCACCTCTACACCTAGCCT
>JAJYXS010000155.1 GCA_021801615.1 Actinomycetes bacterium | reverse complement strand
GCGTGCATCTCAGCTGGTTCACGTGGTACGTGGTGCTTCTGGCGATCACGTTGCTCCTGGCCCTGGTCGACATCAGGGTCTCCATCCGGGTGAAGCTCGCGTTGGCGATATCGGCGCCACCTCCGTGGTTTCCCTGTGCACCGCGATCCTGGCGCACGCAGGGGCGGTCGGCGTCTCCGCTCAGCCTCTCGACCCGGCCAGCAGCCCGACGATCGACGGGCTCTTCCTGGGAGGCGTCCCCGCGTTCACCGGGGCGTTCACCGGGTTCATCGGGCTCGTCGCCGTCTCCGGCATGGTGGACTTCTGGTGGCGGCACTTTCGTGGAGCGCACGCCTACCACGTGCTGTGCGACCTCGTGCTCCCCCTGGGAGCGGTCGCGATCTGCGGGTACACGATCTCCTCCTCGATCACTCCGGCGCCGCCGGCGCCCATCAGCTGTTCGGCGTGGATCTTGCTCGCCTCGCTGGTGGCTGGAACGGCCATCGTCGGTGTCCTGCTCCTCACTCGCCCAGAGGCGGGCAAGAGCTTCGGTCGGGTCTTCGTCGGGGGGCACGGGGAGGACGGCACGACCCGGCAGGTTCTGTCCGCGGCGACGGGGTTGCCCGAGGTGCACCGAAGAGGGTGAGCTGACGGTGCAGGGTCGCGTCTTGGCAGGAGGATGGAACGTCCCTCTGGACGCGTCGGGCGGTGGCCGTCCGGCACCGGGGCGATCGTTGAGCGAGGACGGCCGATGACGCTCGTCCTTCGCGACGTGCACGTGGTCGACCTGGCGCGTCGTCGCACTCCTTCGGGGCAGTCGGTGCTCATCGACGGCGGTGAGATCACCCGCGTCGTCGATGGGACGAGCGACGTGGCCATCTTCGGAACCGATGGGGCCGGAGCCGGCGCGGCCGGGGCTAGTGCCGCGGGGGCGGCCGGCGCCGAGGCGGTCGACGTCATCGAGTGCGGCGGCCGCTACCTCCTGCCCGGTCTCACGGACGCGCACGTCCATCTCCGGGCAGCCCCGCGCTCCGGACCGCACTCGGCCCTGCACTCCGACGATCGGATGGGCGCCGAGCGCACCGCTCCGGCCCTGGAGGACCTCGTGCCGGTCCTCCACGGCTACCTGTATTGCGGAGTGACCACCTTGTTCGACGCAGGGAACTACGGCACCCTCGCGTGGCCGCTGCGCGAGGCAGAGCGAGGCGGGCGCATCCTTGCACCTCGCATCCACTGCGCGGGTCCCTTCGTGACGTGCACCGGCGGTCACGGGTCGGAGCTGGCCGATTCCGTTGCCGTCGACCGCCTGCCCGAGGACGAGCCGCAGCTACGGGCCCATCTGCGCCACCGGCCCGACCTCGTGAAGATCACCTACGACGAGCACAACTGGGGGATCCGGCCTCTCATCCCCATCCTGGGGGTGGACGTGCTGCGCGGGATCGTCGAGATCGCCCACGACGAGGACATCCCAGTGACGGTCCACGTCTCCAACGAGCTGCGAGCCCGCGAGGCGGTCGAGTGTGGCGCCGACGCGCTGGCGCACCCGGTCATCCAGTCGCCGATGACCGAGGAGCTCGCCGCACGGCTCGCCGCACGACGGGTTCCCGTGGTGAGCACCCTTGCCATCGGGGAGCGCTACGTTCGTCTCGCCGACGACCCGGGCTTCCTCGATGGGGACAGCTACGTCCGCTGCGTTGCCCCCGAAGAACGCGAACGGCTGAAGACCGTCGAGCACGAGAGGCAGCGGGCCAATCGATGGGCGGACTGGATGCGCGTCATGACCCCGGTCGCCCAGGACAACCTGCGCAGGCTGGTGGAGGCCGGCGCCGTCGTCGTCAGCGGATCCGATCTGTCTCTCGGCCCCGATCTCCTGCGAGAGCTCCAGCTGCTCCAGGATGCAGGCATCGAACCGTGGGACGTGCTGTGCTGTGCGACTACGCACGCGGCCCGCTTCCTCGACGCCGGTTTGCGCATGGGAACCGTGGAGCCAGGCAAGCTCGCCGACCTGGTGCTCGTCGACGGAGATCCCACCACCGACGTCTCGCGGCTTCTCGAGATCTCGATGGTCATGAAGGGAGGTGAGATCATCGATCGTTCCACGCTCCAGCTGGCTGGAGAGCGCCCAGGGCCGTCCGTCGGGTTGCACAGCCCTTTGGGCGCACAGCAGTCTGTCAACGTGTGATCAGCCAAGTCCCTGCAAGAGGAGGAACCTCGATATGAAACAAAATCGTCGCCGATACCGGTCCTGGCTCAGGATCGGCGCGACCACCCTGATGCCCGTCTCGATGATGGCCGTGCTCGCGGCCTCGGTCGCCTCTCCGGCTTCGGCCAGTACCCGCCACCACCTGGCCAGATCCTCCGGGAGCGCGGTCGTCAGCCTCGCCGAAGGCGCGCAGGGCACGCCCAACTACATCATGCCGTTCGTGACAGGTGCGAACAACGCGGAGGCCAATATCAACCTCCAGTATCAGATGTGGCCGACGCTCTACACGCTCAGCACCCCGAAGAGCGTGAACGCGATCAACACGACACTCAGCCTTGCCGACCCGCCTGTCTACAGCGACGGGAACACCCAGGTGAGCGTGACGCTCAAGCCGTGGAAGTGGTCCGACGGATCCCCCCTGAGCGCTCGCGACATCACGTTCTTCATGAACATCCTGAAAGCCAACAAGGAGAGCTGGTCCTCGTGGGCGCCCGGCAACATGCCGACAAACGTGGTCAGCTGGAAAGCCGTGGGTCCGCGTACGGTCGTCTTCAAGCTGAACAAGGCTTACAACCCGACGTGGTTCACCGACACAGAGCTCGCGCACGTCGTGCCGATGCCCCAGCAGGCCTGGGACAAGGAATCAGCGTCAGGACCGGTCGGGACATACGACACCACGACAGCTGGAGCAAAGGCCGTCTACGCGTTCTTGAGAAAGCAAGGAGAGGACACGCACACCTACGACACGAACCCGCTGTGGCAGGTCGTCGACGGCGCTTGGAAGCTCAAGCAGTACACACCCAACTCGTTCGTCGCGCTCGTGCCGAACACCGCGTACTCGGGCCCCGACAAGCCCCACATCGCGAAGTTCGAGGAGATCCCGTACACCTCGTCGACAGCCGAGTTCAATGCAGTGCTCTCCGGTGATGTCAGCCTGGGCTACGTGCCCCTGAACGACCTGAGCGAGACCGCTCGCGTGCAGGCCGTCGGCTACCACCTCGTGCGCTCGGTGTTGGAGGCGGCCAACATGCTCTCGCTCAACTACCACAGCCCGGTCGTGGGACCCCTCGTCGACCAGCTGTACATCCGCAAGGCGTTGAACGACGTGATGGACCAGCCTGCCCAGATCAAGGCCATCCTCCACGGGGACGGCGGGTACCCGGACTACGGGCCGATCCCGCCCGAACCGCCGAACCCGTACATGGCATCCATCCAGAAGAAGAGCCCGTTCGACATCTCCGCTGCAAGGAAGCTCCTCACGTCCCACGGTTGGAAGATCCCGTCGAGCGGAGCGGCCACCTGCGTCAAGCCTGGCACCGGGCCGACGGAGTGCGGAGCTGGTATCCCGAAGGGGAAGAAGCTCGAGTTCTCGCTCGTGTACGTCAGCGGAAGCGGCTATCTGACAGCCACCATGGCCAACTACAAGAGCGACGCGAGCCGGGTCGGGATCGTGATCAACCTCAGCCAGCAACCGTTCAATTCGATCGTTGGCGACATCTGCGGGACGCCCACATGCGACAGCCCTGGCTGGCAGATCGCCAACTGGGGAGCGGGCTTCGCGGAGAACTACAACTCTCCGTACCCGGAGGGCGCTCCGATCTTCGAGAACCACGTCGGGCTCGACTACCCCGTGACAAAGACCTTCGCGGCACTCATGGACGTCACGAAGACCGCCACGGGCTCGAAGACCGTGAAGGCCATGAAGGCGTATGACACCTGGGTCATCCAGCACCAGCTCGAGGTGTGGCAGATCGAGACCTACACGGTCAACGCCGTGTCGAACAAGGTGAAGAACGTCTGGTACAGCCCGATCACGGGGAACGTGTACCCGCAGGACTTCGTGGTGAAGTAGGAAGTCGTCACGCAGGGCGGCCGCTTGCGCGGCTCCGTGGGCCCGGCGAGGACCACGGAGCCGCGCCGTGGTCGCTTCCGTGCCCGGCCTCGGTGGAGGTTCTCGTTCGCATGCGAGCCAGATGAAACAAGCCAGATGACACAAGCCAAAGAAAACGAGCCAAATGAAGCAAGTCGAGTAAGACGAGCCAAGTAGAACGAGCCAAGTAGAACGATCCGAATGAAGCAAGCCAGATGAAGGAGGAACCCCCCGCGCTCGCAAAGGGGTGGGCCGAGTGCAAGGAGGAGTACCTGGGCGACACGGGGAGGACCTACCTCGACACCGCAACGAAGGGCATGCCACCCAACGAATCGCTGACTGCGATGCAGGACTACTACCGGGCGCTCCGCCGCCAGGACAGCCGGTCCGCGACCGACCAGACCATCTCGATCCTGGAGCATCTGGGCGAGGCGCGGCGTCGAGCCGCGGCGCTCATCAACGCTTCCGAAGAAGAGATCGCTCTGGTCGAGAGCACCCAGCAGGGGATCCGCGTGATCGCTGAGGCGCTCCGTTTGGCACCAGGATCCAGGGTCGTGACGAGTGACGTCGAGTTCCTGGCGACCGTCGTTCCGTGGCGATCGCTCGCCGGGTCGGCGATCCGGCTCGAGGTCGTCCCCGGGTGCGCGGGCGCGATCTCCCTCGAGGCGCTCGAGGCGTCGCTGACGAGCGAGACGAGGGTCGTGTGCGTCAGTGCCACCCAGGAAGTGAGCGGAGCCACTCTCGACCTCGTCGAGCTCGGGCGTATCTGCCGTTCCCACGGGGTGGTGTCGATCGTCGACGCCACCCAGTACCTCGGCCCGCGCATGCTGGACGTCGAGCGCACCGACCTCGACTGCGTCGTGGTCGGTGGGAGCAAGTGGTTGTGCAACCCGTTCGGGCTCGGGTTCCTGTGCGTGCGCGCACCACTGCTCGAGGAGCTGCGTCCCTACACGTACGGCTACATGGCGCTGCGGCTGCCGCCCGGGGGATGGAGCGAGTTCGTCGCGAACGCCGCCGCCTCGACCGAGGTCCCCGCCGTGTTCACCTCGTCCGCGAGCAAGTTCGAGGGCGGTGGGACCGGGCCCTACCTCAGCGCGCTGACGCTTGCGGCATCACTGCGAGGTCTGGAAGCCGTGGGGCCCGCTCGGATCGAGGCGCGAACCTACGAGCTGACCGGCGCGCTCATGGACGGTCTCGTCGATGCCGGTATGAAGATCGTGACGCCCCGTCAGCTGCCGGAACGTGCCGGCATCGTCACGTTCACGACCGGCGACGAGCAACGTGATCTTCGGCTGTATGACGTGCTGCTCGACGAAGAGGTGATGATCGCGTATCGAAAGAGCGGATCGACCGCAGGCATCCGGGTGTCACCGTACTTCTACAACTCTCGCGACGACATCGAGAGATGCCTGGACGTCGTCAAGGGGTTCACGTGCTGAGCACGAAGCGAGGGGGTGTCGATCGGACGGTCCTCGACGACGCGAACCGCTTGCTCGGGGACGTGATCCGCCTGCGCCGAGAGCTGCACGCGCAGCCCGAGGTCGGCAACCACCTCCCGATCACCCAGCAACGGCTGCTCGATGCGCTGAGTGGTCTGGATCTGTCGGTGCAGACCGGGCGCAGCCTCTCGTCGATCGTCGCCGTGCTCGAAGGCGGCCGCCGGGGACCGACGACGCTGCTTCGCACCGACATGGATGCGCTCGAGATGCCCGAGGACACGGACCTGGCCTTCGCGTCGGCGGCCGGACGGATGCACGCCTGTGGGCACGACGCCCACATGGCGATGCTCGCCGGAGCCGCGCGGCTGCTCTGTGAGAGGCGTGAGCAGCTGCAGGGACGGGTCGTCTTCATGTTCCAGCCCGGCGAGGAGGGCCACGGGGGCGCCAGGCTGATGCTCGAAGAAGGCTTGCTCGACAAGGCTGCACCTGTCGACCGCGCGTTCGCCCTTCACGTCGTGTCCAACGTCCGCTCGGGGACGGTCATGAGCAGAGGTGGGACGATTGCGGCGTCCGCGGACTCCTTCACGATCACGGTCGCCGGTCGCGGCGGGCATGGGTCGATGCCCCACGACGCGATCGATCCGGTCCCTGCGGCGTGCGAGATCGTCGGCGCGCTGCAGGCGATGGTCACGCGGCGCGTGCACGCGTTCGACCCGGCCGTGGTCACCGTGACGAAGATCCACGCCGGCACTGCGCACAACGTGATCCCAGACCACGTCGAGCTGGGAGGAACCATCCGGACGGTGTCTGCGAAGACCAGGGAGCTGGTGCTCTCGGCGATGGCCGAGGTGGCAGGGAGCGTCGCTTCCGCTCACCGGTGCCGAGCCGAGCTGCTCGTCCACGACGGAGGCTACCCGGCCACGGTCAACGACGGCGCCTTCGCAGAGGTGGTCCTCGCGATCGCACGTGGGCTCTTCGGCCCCGAGCGCGTCCAGGAGATGCCGACCCCTGAGATGGGCGCAGAGGACTTCTCCTACGTCCTCCAGAAGGTGCCTGGAGCGCTCGCGTTCCTGGGAGTCGCACCATCCGGGGAGGCAGATCCTGCGCCCAACCATTCGAACCGCATGCTGGTCGACGAGTCGGCGATGGCTGCCGGGATCGCGCTCCACGCGGCCGTGGCGCTCAGCAGCGAAGGGCCCGGTTGAGCACCTCGCCGTCATCGACTTGTCATCGAGCCTTCGGGTGCTTATGATCAACGATCATCTTACGAGGTGCTAGCGGCAGTGGCGACGAGCACTGCGTGCCTCGGGGGGCTCGCCGCAATCCGGCGCGTCGGCTTGCGGACCGGTGGACAGCCGGTGCCAGCGCCAGGGGCCACGCAGGATACGATCGCGGATCACGAGAGCGACGCGAGCGGGGCCGGGATCGTGCGGAACCTCTCGTCCCAGTCCTCGGATGGTGACCGGCGACATGCTGCCCCGAGACTTCGTGGTGAAGTAGTCCCGCGTATGACCTGCTGAGAAGGATCGTCCATGACCGCGTACTTGATCAGGCGGCTCGGCCAGGCGTGCGTCGTAGTGATCGGGGTGTCGCTGATCGTCTTCTTGATCACGCACCTGCTGCCGGGCAGCCCGGCCAGGGCGATCCTCGGCATCCAGGCGACGCCTGCAGCCGTCAGGCACTTCAACGCCGTGAACGGCTTCGACAAGCCCGTCTACGTCCAGTTCCTCGTGTACTGGAAGCACCTCCTGTCCGGCAACCTCGGCTTCTCCTACAAGCAGGACCTGCCGGTTGCCACCTTGATCGCGGACGATCTGCCGAAGACCCTGCTGCTCGACGGCCTCGGTTTCGGGATGGCGTTCGTCATCGGCATCCCCGTGGGGCTGTGGCAGGCGGTCCACCGGAACCGGGCGGACGACCACCTCCTCACGTCGCTCTCGTTCAT
>JAJYXS010000050.1 GCA_021801615.1 Actinomycetes bacterium | reverse complement strand
GACACGTACGAGATCCCCGTGGACAAGCGGCGAGGATATCGGGGGGTCTCGGTCGCGACCGCAGCCCGGGTTCGCTTCCACCACGACGCTCCCGCGGGGCGTTGCACGCCTCGTGCCAGTGTGTGGCTAACGCCGTGGACTCGCTGGACGGGCTGACGTCCTCCCGAGGAACGCTCGCCCAGGCTGCGCGAGGCGCTCTCGCGACGGGATCCGTCGGATCGAACTGGGGAGCGTCATCCGGAACGACATCGTGAGCGATGAGCGCGTCACCGTGATCGAGGAGTAGGCATCTCGGGTCTGAGCGCTTTCGTGTACGTGCACCGTGGGAAGGTAGAACAGCCGAGAAACTTGCCGTACCGCCCCGAGCGCTCGACAAGGGTGCCCTTCTCGCAGCCGGGGCAGACCTGCACCGGCGCGAGCTCGCCACCCTCGGAACTCGCCGTGGCGCCCGCGTCGTGCCAGCTGGTATGACCGTCGACCGTTACCTGGTGATCTGCGATGAGCTCGACGACGAAGGGCGACATCCGGTTGGGATCGGTGATGAGGGTGACGGCGCGACGCGCGCGGGTGAGCGCGACGTAGAACAGGCGTCGCTCCTCGGCGTGCTCGTAAGTGTCGGGGACCGGCATGGCGAGCTGCACGACGGGGTCATCCGTAGCGGTGCTCGGGAACCCGTAGATCCCGCTCACCATGCCCAGAACGACGACGTAGTCCGCTTCGAGGCCCTTGGCGGCGTGCACGGTGCGGAACGTGACGTCGAGACTGGCGGGGACGACGCGGGGCAAGACGCTGCGCTCGAAGTGGTAGCGCCCGAGCACGTCGACGGTGATGGTGCCTGAATGACTGACAGGGACGCTCCCGTTGGCGACGCACTCGGAGAGAATCTCTAGGTAGCGAGCGAGCGTCGCCGCGGGGTTGTCCGACCGCAGGACGTCGACCGGGACACCGGGTTCGGTGCGTGCGGAGTGCATCGACTTTCTGAACTGCTTGGGGTTCTTCGACACGAAGTGGCTGGCGACGTCACAGATCGTCTGGGGGCAGCGGAACGTGGTGGTGAGCGCAAGCTGGGTTCCCTCGCCGAACCATTGGCTGAACTCGGTCATGACCGACAGGTCGGCACCAGCGAAACGGTTGATCGACTGCCAGTCGTCGCCGACCGCGAGCAGGTACCGACCGGGCTTGGCGAGCAGGCCCCGCACCAACCGAGCTCTGGCGCGGCTCGCGTCTTGGAACTCGTCGACCAAGATCAGCTCGTAGCCGAAGTCGACCCGGCCCGACTCGAGGTAGTCGGCCGCTTGGACGAGCATGTCTTCGAAGTCGACCGCCTTCTCGTCGGCAAGCCGCCGCTCCCAGTCGGCTGCGATCGTCCAGTACAGCTGGAGGAAGAGCCGGGACTTGAAGCCGGCCAGGCGGTGGAGATCGCCATCGAGGCGGCGTTCGATGGCGTCTTTGTCCCACGAGCTCGACTTCACGTGGCTCATGAAGGTGCGTACGAGCCGGCACAGCTCCTCGTGCTTCATGGGCTCGGCCCTCTCATCCCTCTGGACCCGGTCGGGGTTCCAGTCGAGTGTCACTCCACGTCGGGTGAGGTCCCTCGCCAACCTTGTGAGGCCGTCTCCCCAGAGGACACCGGCGAACGTGGTCTCGATGAGGGTGGTCCCGTTCTTCGCGTGGATCGCCCGCTTCCACTGCATCGACTCTGCGTAGTTCCGGAACGAGGAGGGCGGGTTGCCGTCTCGGTCGAGGGCCCAATGTTCGTGCCAGACGTCGATCTCGGGGTAGTAGAAGTCCGGCCGGTATTGGCTGTGAGAAGAGTCGGCGACTGTGTGGAGGTAGGGCCGCTCGTACTCGTAGGTGACTCCATTGAGGTACAGGAAGTCGGCGATCAGCCGTTCTCCGTGGCTCCGGACAACGTCGCCGCCGAAAGTCCGATAGCCGTTCTCCTTCTTGTCAGGGTCCCAGCCGTCCGGCTCGTGCTCTTCGATGTCGACGGGGGCCCGGGCGAACAGAAGGCGGTAGAGGTCCCAGCGGCGGCGGAACTGCGGGTCACGGTCACGTCGTTCGTCGACGATCCGCTCGATCATCTCCACACCGTCCCCCCGATCGAGCCACGACGCGAGGCGGGGTTTCACCCCGGTGGCCCTGCCGATGACCTCAAGACCAAAGGAATGGAAGGTGGAGGCCCTGACGCCCGTCGGGTCGATTCCTGCGGCGGCAAAACGGGCCTCGACTCGCTCCTGGAGCTCGCTGGCCGCGTCCCGGTTGAACGCAAGAAGCAGGATGCGCTCGGGGGCCACCAGTCCCCGGGTCACGGCGTACGCGCCACGGGCGACCATGAGAGAGGTCTTGCCGGAGCCTGCAGCGGCGAGGACCTGGACCCGGCTGTCGAAGCAGATCACCGCCCGTGCCTGCTCGTCGGTCAACGGCGTCTTCTCGATGGTGTCGAAGAACTCCCGGCGGGAAACGAGTTCGGACTCCATGACGGCGTCGTTCACGCTGGCAGCGGCCCGTGCCAAGTCCGCGTCGAGGAAGACGAGCGCATCCCGCTCTTCTGCGGTGAGAGTGCCCTCGAGGCCAACGGCGCGGACCCGAGCGAGCAAGCCTTGGGGCGGGCGACTGGCCAGCAGGAGGTCCAGGGTCTCGCGCGGTACCCACCGCTGGTGCGTCTTCGCCCCAAGGAACACCCGAGCAACGCTGTCGTGCCATGAAACCGCCGCGTCGATCGCGGGATCAAGAGACAGGCGGAAGAGCGCACGTTCGAGACTCGCCGAGCCGGCTCTCGAGATCCCATGCAGCCGGAGAACGAGGTGACCTTGGTCGTAGAGACTGCAGTGGAACCATTTGCGTCGGACAGTCAGCTGGCGGGCGGCAGTGGCGGTGACGGTCATCGTGCCCTCCGGTCGGACGACCGTCACCGCCGTGCCGCTCACGGTGAGAGTCCACCCGGGTCCGGACCACGTCGATTCCGAGATGTTCACCCGAGCCTCCTCGAGGTGACCTGCGACGTATACGCCGACGATCCTGAGGCGAACCACAACGCGCGGACCTGCAAGAGACGCAGCCGGGCGATGAGGTCGCATCGTTCCGCGACTCGCTTGCTCACATGCATGAGGACTGTCTTCGCCTCCACGAAGGATGATCGCACGCTCTGGTGGGAGGACCCGGGCTCTGCGAGCCCCGACTCGGAACGGAACGCCGCATCCCGGCCGGCGCGTCCCACACAGAAACGAGCCTTGCCACATCGGTCGCGAGCACACAGCGACGAAGACGAAGCACGTCGAGCCGCCTGTCAGAGCATCTGGAACGTGTCCTTGGATGTCGTGACCTGGTCCGTCGGCCGCTCAGCCGACGGGTTGCAGCAGTCCAGCGGCAGCGAGCGCGTCGAGATAGTCGACGAGGCGCCCTGGAACGGGTCCTCCCCGCACGAGGAGGCCGCACTCGAGGTTGCGCTCTGCACCGGAGCCCGTGAGGTTCGCGCTTCCGACGAGGGCGACGAGGCGATCGACGACGAGGATCTTCGCATGCATCGAGGCACCCTCGGAACGACGCTCCCCTGGCCAGCAGAGACGCTCGACCGGGAGGTCGCCGAAGATTGTGTCGTCACCGAAAAAGCGCGGGTTGTCGGCGCGGCGCTCCAAGAGTGCACGGACGGCGACACCCCGGCCAACGGCGCCTGAGAGCGCGTCCCGGAGAGCTGGGCTCGGCTGGGTCGCGTAGCTCACGAGCACGACCTCACGGCGAGCTTCTGCGAGGAGATCTGCGAGCACGGCGAGCGTGAGCCGGACCGCGGCTGCTGCGATCTCGGGCTCGGGCCCGGTCCAGACGGGAACGACCATGGCCTCGGCGTCCTTGGCTCGGAGGAGCCCGGCGAGGGCGCCGGCGAGGAAGGGGCCGTCGCCTCGTGCGGCGAGGAGCTTCGCGTGCTCGAGCGCCGCACGGGAGGGCGCCAGGACGGCCATGGCCTCGAGGTACCCGAGCGCACCGGCACCGTCGCCGAGCGCTGCGGCCAGGCGCTCGACGAAGGTCCGCGGGAGGTCCCGTGCCCACTCCTCTGCCAGCTCGAGCAGGTCCGCGCTCACCATTCGAAAGAGAGGCTGTTGCCGAGGTCGACGACCACGCCCCGGTGGAGCCAGCGGTTGCCCACCTCGCAGCTCGTCTCCGACACGAACAGGCACGCATGGCAGGCCGCGCCGTGCAGCGAGTCACTCGGAGGCTCGGGAAGGCGCTCTGCGCACAGCGGGTCCGACGAGCAGCCCTGCGCGTCGGTGAGCGCCTGGTCGAAGAGGCGCCCCAGGTACTTCGCCTCTCCGAGCGCAACGAGCCCGCCCAGCGTGCCTTCGCTGTCGCTCGCGGCCGCAGAAAGGAGGAACCCCGCGGCTGGCGCAGTGGGCGATCCGACGTAGAGGCGCTCACGGATGGACGCCTGGGAGTAGCCGCACTCGAGGGCGACCGTACGAAGGAGCAGGTGGCTCAGCGTGTGGACCAACAGGTAGCGGGCCAAGAGGAAACCGGGGTCCTCGGCAAGGTCGCGATTGGCTCGCCAGCGGCCGTAGGCCCGGCGGAGCGCTACCACGTCGGGATGCTCGCCGACCCGATCGCACCACGCGGAGACCGCAGCCTCGTGGAGCTCCAAGAAGACGCCCTCGCCGCGGCGCTCCAGGGCAGCGACCCAGCCGACACGCCCTGAGGAAAGCGGCGCACGTCCGTCGAGGTCGCTTCGGTCGGGAGCGTCGATGCGGGTAAACCCGATGCTCGCCTGGACCTCGCGTAGACGCTCCACCTGGACGACCGTCCGGAGCAACCCGGCGAGCTGCCTCGGCACCGGCGTCGGCCTCGCAAGGAAGTCCTCGTCGGCCTTGGTGGTAGTCGGGTGGCACAAGAGCTCCCACTCGGCGTCACGGATGTCAGCACGCGCGCCTTCGTCACCGTCCAAGAGGCTCTCGCGGCGCCTTCTTTCGTCGTCGAGCGCCGAGACGAGCTCGGACTCGGTGAGCTCGTGGAGCGCCCGGAGCTCGGGGATCCTCGAGATGGTGGCTCGCAGGGTCGCAGCGGGGAGCTCAGTGAGGCCAGAAAGGAGCTGCCAGTTCTCGGCCACGGCCGTGGAGACGGGGTCGTCCGCGGGGAGATGGAGCGCGCTCAGCGTGACGTTGAACCACAGATTGGATGCGCCCAGGACGAGGAGACGCAGGGGCTCACCGCAGGGCTCGAAGGTCTGGAGGTGCGGATGCCGGCCACGACACGTCGGCAGGGTCTTGGCTCCCCGGGTGCCGGCGGCCTCGGAGATGTTGCGGCGCGCCCTACACGCCGTGCACGACACGGTGACGCGCGGCCCCAAGATGCTGCCTGCGTCGCGCATCTCGAGCTGCGCGCCGGGGCACGGTCGCTCACTGCGGACGTGCACGAAGTCGACGTAGGGGAACTCGTCGAGGTGGCCGCGTCGGCAGGCGACGAGGAAGCGCGCGGGAATGCACGCCCGGCGCTTCGTGACCGCCTGGGTGGCCTGTCTCGGGCAGTGGGAGTGGACCCACTTCGCGAGATCCGGCCGCCTCCCGAAGCGGTGTACGAGCTCGAGCTGGTCGACGCCGTCGACGGGCCAGAGCTGATGGCACACAGGACACCGGAGCCAACGCGGGAAAGGCGTAACGGGAACACCGAGGTTGGCCATCGGGTCGTCGGCACTCTCCGGGTCCCACGGGGCGGCACGAAGCGACGTCACCCCAGCACCGGGCAGCGCGCGCTGCACCTGGGCCAAGAGCCTCGGCTCGGAGACGACCGGCGCGTCGGCGGGCCATGCGTCGAGGCCGCGAACGACGACGCTCATGGAGGGCAGGTCGACGACCGACCCGACCCCTGCCACGTTCATGAGATGGCTCGGCCGGGCGCTGCCGATCCTGGTCGGCTGGGGCAGAGCGGGCGTCACCGACCCGGTCCTTCAGGCGGGTCAGGGGCGGTCGGCTGCGGAGCGGCGGGGAACGACCAGGCTGGTGCGGATGCGACGCTCGGGTCTGCACGGCGCAGCTGGAGGAGGATCTCGGGCTCGACGTCACGAAGACTCATGGGTGCGTGCCACATCGTCCAGGGGAGCTCCTCGGGGTCGTGCAGGAGGCCCTTCGCTGCCTTCGTGCCTGGCTCGTACCCGAGCTGGCCGGCAGGCAGCGCCGTTCTCATGAGCTGCCAGCCGTCCGTGCGGGCGCGCGCCTGTGAGACCGTGTCTTGGCCGGTCGGAGCAGCATCTGCGACGAGCTCTGCCCTGGCGCCCAAAAGCCCGAAGAACGGCTCGAGGCTGGGAGCGTCGAGGGGGGCGGCGTGCGCGCCGAGGTTCGGAAGGGTCGTGTCCGAGCTGTGGCGCACCGCTCCCACGACGACACCGGTCAACCCGCGGTCGAGCGCACGGTTAGCAAAAGGCGTCGTGGTGAGCCCCTCCACCCTGCGACCGAAGGTCGCGTGGTCGTAGAAGAAGTGTTCGTAGTGCGCGAGGTCCCGGGGCCGGTTCCAGTTGAAGATGGTGATGACAAGACCAGGTCCCTCCGCCGAACGCCCGACCCGAGAGGTGGCCTGGATGTACTCGGCCATGGACTTCGGCTGGCCGGTCACGACCATGAGGCCGAGCCGCTGGACATCAACGCCGACCTGGAGCATGGAGGTGGCAAGGAGGACGTCGGTCGGCCGGAGCCGGTATGTGCGCGTCGCCTTGTCTGCTGCCTTCGGGTCGTCTCTTCGCAGCTGGCGGAGCGCCGCCCTCGCCGCGGTCGTGTCGACAGCGGGGTCGAAGCGCCGCTCCAGATCGGCGAGCGCCTGGGTGATCACCCGGCTCGGCATTCGGCTCGTGAGCTCGCGCACTGTGGGCCGGGGACGACGGACGAGGGCGTCCTGGCGGCCGAGGCGGTCCGTGACGTCGTCTTCCACCAACCGGCGCATGCCGGCGAGCTCCCGGGTGGAGGTGAAGTAGTCGACGAGCGTCATGTAGGGGTCCGCCGCGGCTCCGTGGCGGTCGAACAGGTACTGGGCGTGCTCCAAGAGCGCGGTCGCCACCCGGATCTCGATCGCGGTCAGCTTCTCGCCGGGCACGAGCACCCCCCGATAGCGGCGACCGGGCGCCTCGGGGGAGGTCTCGGCACGCCGGGAGAAGAAGGTCTCTCCTGCGTCGATCACCGGCGGGGGAAAGACCGCGAGCTCACGGGCGAAGACCTGGCGGACCTGCTGGCGCGCTCGCCGTACCGTCGCGGTGGAGGCGACGAGGACCGGGCGGACCACCGCCCCGTGCTCGGTCCTCGTGCACAGGTGGTCGACGAGGGTCTCGTAGAGGCCGACCATGGACCCGAGCGCGTCGGCGATCAGGTGGAGCTCGTCTTGGATGACGAGGTCCGGCGGGCGCAGGCGCGCGACGCCAACCGGTCTCGTCGCAGGAAGGCCACCAGCGGCAGGGTGGCCACCGTCCTTGCACCAGGTCGGCGGGTCGGGGTCC
>JAJYXS010000028.1 GCA_021801615.1 Actinomycetes bacterium | reverse complement strand
GGCACCTGCTCGTCGACGGCCCGCTGCCCGGAGACTTCCTGCGGAGCCTGCTCGAGATGATCGGCGGGCTCGCGATCGCGACGGTCGTCGGCGTGGGGGTCGGCATGCTGATGGGCCGGGTGCGCGTCCTCGAGCGGGCGCTCGAGCCATTGGTCGCCTTCGGCAACGCGACGCCGTCGATCGCGCTCCTCCCGGTGATGGAGATCTGGTTCGGCTTCGGGGAGACCGCCAGGGTGGCTTTCATCATGACGATCGCAGTGTGGCCGCTCGTCGTGAACACGCACCTCGGCGTGCGCGCGGTACGGGGACGGCTGGCCGACGTCGGGACCACCTTCGACATGTCCGGCTGGCAGCAGATCCGCTACGTGTACCTGCCCGGCACCCTCCCGTTCCTCTTCATCGGCGCCCGCATCGCCCTTGCGGTCGGCACCGTCGGCATGATCCTCGGCGGGCAGGAGATCGGCCAGGTCGGCCTGGGCGGCCTGGTGACAGTGCTCGGCAGCCGCGCCGAGACTTCGCAACTGGTGGCGGCGATCCTCACCACCACGGCGCTCGCCCTCTTCCTCTTCTGGGCCCTGCGCCAACTGCAGGCCAAGGCGTTCCCATGGATCGCGGCAACCTCTGCAGGAAGGCGTGAATCACGATGAGCGACGTGACGACGGGTTTCGTGGCCACTGCGGCCGCCGCGCCGAGCAAGCCCTCTTCGGTCGTAGGGAACGACGTCATCTTGAAGATCGAGAAGGTGTGCAAGACGTTTGCCACGGTCGAGCGCGTCGTCCACGCGCTCGACCGGGTGAGCCTCGAGGTCCGAAGGGGCGAATTCATCAGCTTGGTCGGGATCAGCGGGTGTGGGAAGACGACGCTCTTGCGCATCGTCGACGGTCTCGAGAGCCCCGACAGCGGCGGCCTCTGGCTCGACGGGGTCAAGCTCGAGGGCGTCTCGCGCGAGATGTCGTACGTCTTCCAGGACATCAATCTGCTGCCGTGGCGAAGCGTCGTCGAGAACGTGGCGCTCGGTCTCGAGGTGCGCGGCGTCCCGAAGGCCGAGCGGCGTGAACGGGCGATGGAGGTGCTCGACATGGTCGGCCTCGCCGCGGTCGCCAAGTCGCCCCCCTACACGCTTTCAGGCGGGATGCAGCAGCGCGTAGGCGTGGCAAGGGCGCTTGCGGTCCGACCCAAGGTCCTGCTCATGGACGAGCCGTTCGGGCAGCTCGACAACTTCACCCGAGAGGCCCTCCAGGTGGAGATCGCGAACCTGTGGGCGAAGCTCGGGACGACGATCATGTTCGTGACCCACGACGTGGACGAGGCCATCTTCCTCTCCGACCGGATCGGGCTGTTCCAGCCCGGACCGGGAAGGCTGACGGAGGTGCTCGACGTAGACCTCCCCCGCCCGAGGACGGACTACGACGTCCGCGCCCATCCCAGGGCCATCGAGCTGCGGGCCTACATCACCGAGCACCTTCGGGGAGCCAGAGGTCCGGTGCAGTGACCGTCCTCAGCCGTCCCATGGCAGAGGTGCAGACAGAGGCCGCGGAGATCGCGTCGGCGCCTCGACTTCGTCGTCCGGTCAGCGAGTGGCGTTCGACGCGTATCGCCGCGCCGATGCTCGCGGTCGCAGTCATCCTGGGCCTCTGGGAGCTTGCCGGCATGTACCTCATCAGCCCGCTGCTCATCTCCTCGCCGCAGCAGGCGCTCGCGGACTTCGTGGACCAATTCTCCTCGGGTCCGGCGGTGCCGGCTCTCGAGATCTCCTTGCGCGAGCTCTACGTCGGCATCGCGATCGGCTTGAGCGCCGGCGTCGTGATCGGGCTCGTGGTCGGCCGCTACCGGTTGCTCGATGCCGCCCTCAGCCCGTACATCAACGCGGCCAACGCGACCCCGCTCAACGTCCTCATCCCGCTGCTCATCGTGTGGGTGGGCATCGGCACCGAGGCGCGCGTGCTGTTCATCGTGCTGATCAGCTTCTTCCCGGTGCTCTTGAACACCGCCGGGGGGCTGCGTAACGTGAGCAAGGGCTACGTCGAGGTGGGCCGGATGCTCGGGCTGAACGAGCACCAGCTCATGAGGAAGGTGATCCTTCCTGCCTCGATGCCGTACGTCTTCGCGGGCATAAGGCTCGGCGTCGCGCTCGGGGTGATCGGCATGATCGTGGGAGAGATCGAGGAGAGCAATGTCGGTCTGGGCTACTACATCAACTTCTACGGAGACGGGTTCCAGACCGGCAAGCTGCTCGCCCTGATCTTCTTGGCCGCGCTGATCGGGGTGCTCAACGTGCTCGTCATCCGGGGAGTCCAGGCTCGGTGGTTCCGTTGGATCAGCGCCGCGCGCTGAGGTGAACGGCGCTCCTGGCGCTCCCACCGCCCCGACGACGGCGGGCCGGAGCCGGACGGCGTGGACGCACCCCTCTCTACGCTCCTTCCGCTCGCTGCACCGGCTGTTGCCGGACTGCGACACGGTGGAGCTGCTCACGGTCGGCATCGACGTCGGGTCGGCGACGTTCCACCTGAGCGTGTCGCGGGTGGTGCTGGAGCGCAGGACCCAGGAGCTCTCGACTCGTTACGACGTGGTCAGCCGTGAACCGCTCGTCACCTCGCCGATCTGCTTCACTCCGTACCTGCCGTCCGGTGACATCGACGCCGCGGCCGTCGACACTGCAGTTCGCCGCTGCTATGCAGAAGGGGGCGTCGACCCCGACGAGATCGACAGCGGGGTGGTGCTGCTCACGGGTGCCGCGCTGCTCCGGCGCAATGCCCGTGCACTCGCCGAGCGCCTGGCGGGGAGCGCGGGACAATTCGTGTGCGCCACCGCCGGCCACCACTACGAGGCCGTGCTGGCCGCCCACGGCTCGGGGGCGGTCGCCCGCTCCCGCAAGACGCCGGACCCGATCGTGGCCCTCGACGTGGGGGGCGCGACGACCAAGCTCGCGCTGGTCCGAAGGGGCGAACTGCTCGCGACGGCCGCGGTCGGGGTCGGGAGCCGGCTGCTCGCCTGGGACCAGGACCGCCGGCTCGTGCGGGTCGAGGCGTCGATCGTGCCGCTGGCCGAGTCCGTCGGTGTCGTCGCGGAGCCTGGCCACGTGATCGAACCCGAGCAGGTCGACGCGGTCTGCGACCAGTTGGCCCTCGCGGTCGTCGCCCAGTTGGACCCCCGAGCCGGGTCCGAAGGGGGGGCGAGGACGATGCTGCTGACCGACCGGTTCCCTGTGCCCGACCGGCCCTTCGAGATCGTGGCGTCCGGAGGCGTCGCGGAGTACTTCGGCTCGCCGGTTCCGTCCATCGCCGGCGATCGCGAGGCGGCCGACCGGGCCGACCGGGACGACCTCCGCGACCGGGACGACCTCCGCGACCGGGACGACCTCCGCGACCGGGACGACCTCCACGACCTCGGCCCCCGCCTCGCCCGCGCCTTGCTCGCGCGCCTCGGCGCGGCGGGCCTCGGGGGCAGGCTGCGGGGAGGAGAGCAGCGCATCAGGGCGACCGTGGTCGGCGCGTCCCAGTTCTCGACCCAGGTGAGCGGCTCCACCATCGCGGTGGACGCCGCCGCGCTGCCGCTGCACCACGTGCCGGTCGTCCGCCCGCCGCTCGATCTCGGAAGCGAGGACGTCGATCCCGAGGCGGTGGCGTCGGCGCTCGCGACGTCGCTCGACCAACGGTTCTCGCCCCAGGACCTCCCCGGCACCCTCGCGGTCTCGCTGCGCTGGCGCGGGGATCCGACGTACGCCCGCCTGAGGGCGGTGGCGGCGGGGCTGGTGTCTGGCTTCGGCTCCGGGCAGCCGGTCACCGGCGTGAGGCGCCTCGTCGTCGCCGTCGACACCGACGTGGCCTCGTCGCTCGGGCGCATCATGACCACAGAGCTCGGCGTCGAGCGCGGTGCCGCGCTCTGTCTCGACCACCTCGACCTCGGCGATCTCGACTACGTGGACGTGGGCCGCCCGGTCGCGCCCGCCCACGTGGTCCCGGTCGTGGTGAAGTCGCTCCTCTTCGGTGCGGTCGGCGAGCACTCGGCCGAGGCCGATCCTGCCAATTCCCGTTTCGCCGGCCGCGCCGACCAGCGCACGCCGCAGGCCGGGCACCAGGCCACGCCAGAGGCCGACAGCCAAGGAGAGCCCACATGAACCGGAAAGAGACCGAGTCCGCCGTGCTGGAGGCCGCGGCGTCAGGAAAGCTGCTGAAGAGGCCCTACCTCGACTGGGCGGGGGACCAGAAGGTCCCGATCGTCGAGGGCTTCTCCGTCGACCTGCTCACGGTGGAGACCGAGCCTTGGGACCGGCTCGGCGCGTCCGCGGCCTTCGTCCACCTCATCGGGCGTGGCGACTGGGCCAACGTCGTCGTGATCGCGCTCCCCCCTGGGGGTACGACCGACCTCCAGCGCCACCTCTACGAAGAGGTCGTCTACGTCCTCACCGGCCACGGCAACACCGTGGTCCGGGACGCGTCGGGACGCGAGCACAGCTTCGAGTGGGGTCCGCGAAGCCTCTTCGGGCTTCCCATGAACGCGCCGTACCGGCACTTCAACGCGAGCGGCCGCGAGGAGGCCCGCCTGGCGTCGGTCACCAGCCTGCCGCTCATGCTGAACGTGTTCCACGACGAGTCGTTCTTGTTCGACAACCCCGGTGAGCTCCCCGGGCGCTTCGGTGACGACGCCCGGTTCCGCGGGGAAGGCGAATTCGTGGGTGTCGCCCCGGGGCGCCACATGTGGGAGACCAACTTCGTCCCGGACCTCGCCGACTTCGAGATGCCCGAGTGGCAGGCTCGAGGCGAGGGCAGCCGGAACTTGAAGTTCGTCCTCGCCGATTCGACCATGCACGCGCACATGTCCGAGATGCCGGTTGGAACCTACAAGAAGGGTCACCGCCACGCGCCCGACTTCCACGTCTTCACCGTGGACGGCCATGGCTACAGCCTCTTCTGGTACGAGGGCGACGAGGACTTCACCCGCATCGACTGGCGCCACGGCGTCGTCTACGCACCGGGCGACCAGCAGTTCCACCAGCACTTCAACACCTCGGACCGGCCGAGCCGATATCTCGCGGTCGCGTACGGCGGCCTGCGCTACCCCTTCACCGAGGAGCGTCGCCGCCACTTCATGGGCGTCGACAAGAGCGTCACGGAAGGGGGCCGTCAGATCGACTACGAGGACGAGGACCCTCGCATCCGCGAGCTGTACGTCTCGGAGCTCGCCCGGGACGGGATCGAGTGCAGGATGCCGCCGGTCGACCGCCGTCGCGCAGGATGACCGCGGCCAGCGGCTCCATTCGACGGCGCCGGTTGGTCGTCGGCATGTCCGGCTCCAGCGCGCCGCAGCTCGGCATCGCGTTGCTCGAAGCCCTGCAGCACAGCGAGGAGGTGGAGACCCACCTCGTCATCAGCGAGGGCGCGAGGCGCAGCATCGAGCTCGAGGCCGGCCTCGACCCGGACCGAGTGGCGAAGCTCGCAACGGTCGCCTATGACGCGTCGGACCTCGCAGCCGCGATCTCGTCGGGGTCGTTCCTCACCGACGGGATGGTCGTCATCCCCTGCTCGATGCGGACGCTCGCGGCGGTGGCGTCGGGCAACTCCACCGACCTTCTCGTTCGGGCCGCGGACGTGACGCTCAAGGAGCGGCGCCGTCTCGTGCTGGTCGCCCGGGAGTCGCCGCTCAACCTCATCCATATCCGCAACATGGAGACCGTGACGCTCGCCGGCGCCACGGTCATGCCGCCGGTGCTCGGCTTCTACCACCGTCCGAAGACGGTCGAGGACATGGTGGCCCAGGTGGTGGGGAAGGTGCTGGACCAGTTCGGCCTCTCCCACGACCTCTTCCGCCGCTGGGGCTCGGCCGAGTGAGGAGCGCGGCAGCCGCCGGCGCGCTCGAGGTGCCGGCCGAGGTGCGGGACGCGGTCGCGGGGGTGCCCGAGATCGGCGCGCTCGACCAGGTGTTCATGCTCCTGACCGTCGACGTGCAAGGGCGCGTGGACGTCTGCCTCCTGTCGCGCACCGAGGTCGAGGCGACGGCGTCGTCGCTGCGGGTCGTGGTCGCAGGCACCAAGGCCCGCCGGAACCTGCGGGTGACCGGGCGGGCGACCTTCGTGGCGGTGGCCGGCGATGCCGCCTACTACCTCGCCTTGCGAGTCGTGCGGGTGCTCGAGGAAGCTGGCGCGATCGGCGCCGTGCTGGAGGTCGAGCGCGCCTTGCGCGACGGCCTGGGCGTGGAGCTGCACCCGGCCTGCTTCCGGGTGGAGGAGAAGCTGGCCGCCGAGGAGCGCTGGGACCGGACCAGGAGGCTGCTCGAGCGCCTCGTCTCCGAGGACGTGGACTTGTGACGCTCGCCTGGCCGCGTCTGGCCGCGGTGCGGGTGGACGCGCGGGACAAGGCGACCGGCGTGACGCGCTACAGCGCGGACGTCGAGGTCGAAGGTGCCCTGCACGCGGCCGTCGTGCGCAGCCCGCTCCCCCACGCCGAGGTCCTCGCCGTTGACGTCGGGTCCGCGCTCGCGATCCGAGGGGTGACCGCGGTGGTGACCGCGAGGGACCTCGAGCAGCGCTTTGGAGAAGGGCTCTGCGGGCGTCGCGTGCGTGACATGCCGCTCCTTGCCAGGGGCAAGGTGCGCTTCGTCGGAGAGGGGGTCGCGGTCGTGCTGGCGAGGACGCGGCGGGTCGCCGAGGACGCGTGCGGGCTCGTGACCGTCGAGTACCGCGAGCTTCCTGCGGTCCTGGACGCGCTGGGCGCGCTCGAGCCCGGCGCCGCGCGCGTCCACGAGGCGCCCTGGCGCTACGAGGGGGCGGTGGTGGGCCGGTCGCACCCGCCGAACCTCCAATCCGAGCTGGAGGAGGGCGACCGTGCGTCCGTCGACGCGGTCCTCGGGCGCGCCGCGCACGTCGTCATCCGCACGTACCGCACGCCCTCGGGCCATCAAGGGTACCTCGAGCCTCAGTGCTGGACGGCTTGGCCGCGCCTCAGCGGCGGGGTCGCGTTGCTCGGCACCGCCAAGGCGCCGTACCGCCTGCGGGAGCAGACCGCGAAGACCCTGGGCCTCGCCGTCGACGAGGTGGAGATCCAGCCCGTGCCGCTCGGCGGCGACTTCGGGGGCAAAGGAGGGGTCGTCGACCCGACGCTGTGCGCGGCGCTGGCCCTGTGGGCGGACCGGCCGGTGCGCCTGGCATTGCGCGCAGGAGAGGACATGGTCGCCACCGACGCCCGCCACCCGTCGGTGGTCGAGGTTCGTGTGGGCTGCGATGCCGGCGGCCGGCTCCTCGCGCTCGGCGTCGACGCCGTCCTCGACGGTGGCGCTTACGCGGCCGTGAAGCCGGTCCCGTCAGTCAACCTGCACGGGATGGCCGAGTGCGCGCTCGGCTATCGCCTGGAGGCCTTCTCGGTGCGGTCGCGGATCGCGTACACGACGACGGTGCCCAAAGGGCACATGCGAGCGCCTGGTGCTCCCCAGGTGGTGTTCGCCGTCGAGAGCGCGCTCGACGAGCTCGCGCGCGTCGCGGGCGTCTCTCCGGTGGAGCTGCGGCGGCAAAGCGTGCTGGTCGGCGGCGATCGCGATGCGTAC